>NZ_LZIX01000094.1:0-87358 GCF_001666955.1 Mycobacterium sp. E735
GTGCCCCGCGAGACCTTCGCCATGCGCGCCACGTCCTGCACACTGGTGCGCTGGATGCCCAGCTGGGCGAAGCATTCGTTTGCCGCGTCGAGAATCTGGTCACGGCGGTCGACGTCGGCGCGGGCCGCCGATTCGCTGGTGACCGGATCAGTCAACATCTCACTCCTACGAGGCCAAGGGCGGTGATCTCAGCTCTTCATGCTACGCGACGTGCGGCTTTGCGCCCGGGAGCCGCACCGGCCCTGCGAAGACGGCCGCACCCCCGGATCGTTCGCACGCGGGGGTCGAGGCGGGTGTACTAGGCACCGCCGCGGCGATCTGCAATCATTGGATAATTGAACGCTTAATGTTCCATTGTTACATCGCAGCAAGGAGTGGTCTTGTCTCGTCTCGAGGACAGATACGCGCTGGTTACCGGCGGGGCTCAGGGGTTGGGCGGGGCCATCGCCGAGGAGTTGGCCAGCCTGGGCGCTCACGTTTCGATCGTCGATCTCAACGGGGAGAAGGGCCTTGAGCGCGTCGAGCGAATTCGGGGCAATTCCGGGCGGGCCTCCTTCATCAGGGCCAACGTCGCCCACCGCGATGCGATTGAAGCCGCCGTTCAGGAGGCGGCGGAAACCGGGGGCGGCCGCATCGACGTCTTGGTCAACGCGGCGCAGTTCTTCGCGATGCCGAAGGCGCTGGAATTGGTCACCGATAAGGATTGGGAGCTTTCCGAGGCCACGGGGCCCAAGGCTACGTTCCGGTTCATGCAGCTCTGCTTTCCGTTCCTGCGCGAGTCGGGGCGGGCGTCGGTGATCAACTTCGTGTCGGGCTCCGCCCTCGCCGGCATCGCCTACACCGCTCCGTACTCGGCGGCCAAGGGCGCGGTGGCGGCGCTGACCAAAGTGGCCGCCAACGAGTGGGCTCGCCACCGCATCCGCGTCAACGCGGTGTGCCCGTTCGCCCTTACGGAGGCCCAGGAGAAACTGATCGGCACCGAATGGGACAACTACACGCGGACGGCCGCGGCTTCGCCGATGAAGCGCGGCGCCAGCCCCGTGGAGATCGCGCCCGCCGTGGCCTTCCTCGCCGGGGACGACGCGGCGTTCGTGACCGGCACGGTGCTCCACGTCGATGGGGGCATGACCGAACTGTCGACGGTGGACTACTCGCAATCGCCGGGAGTGTTTGGCTAGCAGTCGAATCGCCTATATACCCCATGACTCACCTACCAGACACTTCCCGGCCGGTTCCGGCGCTGACGGCTCTAAGTCGGCCCTTCTGGACCGCCGGCGCCGACGGAGTGCTGCGCATGCAACGCTGCACCGACTGCGGGCGGCTGTGTCACCCGCCCGCGCTGCTGTGCCCTGTCGACCACGCGGCGACCGAGTATGTCGACCTCAGCGGCCGCGGGTTCGTCGAGTCCTGGACGGTGAATCGCCATCAGTGGTTCCCGGGGTTCGCGCCGCCCTATCTGATCGCATTCGTCACTCCGGTCGAGGACAGGAGGGCACGCCTGCTGACCAACCTGGTGAACGTTCATCCCGCCGAGGTCACCGCGAACATGCCCGTTCGCGTCACGTTCGATCGATGCCTAGACGGTGAAGACGAGGTGTTCATTCCATTGTTCGAGCCGGAGCGCTGGTGAATAACGGGGTGACCGATCGGGCGGTCATCAGCGGTATCGGTCAGTCGGCAATCGGCCGCCGGCTGGGGCGGGATCCGCTGGAGCTGACCGCCGAAGCGTGTCTGGCCGCGGTTGCCGACGCGGGTCTGTCGTTGGCCGACATCGACGGGCTCACAACATATCCCGGGTCGTCGCAACCGGGCGTCGGGTTCTCGGGGGCGTCGTTGCGGGACATCCACGACGCGCTGGGAATCCAGCCGAACTGGGTCGCCGGGGGAGTGGAATCCCCCGGGCAGCTGGGCGCCGTGGTGGACGCAATGCTCGCTGTCGCGGGCGGGCTTGCCGACCACGTCCTGTGTTGGCGCAGCATCTGGGAGGGCACGGCTCAGGGCGCCGGCCGGCGCAAGGGGTACGGGTCTGGCGGCGGCCGCCCCGCCGGGATGCTGGGCTGGCAGATGCCATTTGGTGCGACGGCGGCCAACCTGGCGGCGCTGCAGGTTCGCGCGCGAATGCTGCGGTACGGCCTGACTCGGGAGCAACTCGCGTCGATAGCCATCGCGCAACGGGCCCACGCCGCCCGCAACCCCACGGCGATCTATCGCGACCCACTCGACCTGGACGCCTATCTGGGCGCGCGCATGGTTTCCGACCCGTTGTGCATGTTCGACTGTGACATCGCCTGCGACGGGGCGACCGCTTTCGTCGTTTCGCGTGCCGAGCACGTCGCGGGGCTGGACCACCCGGGGGTGGCGGTCGAGGCCCTCGACTGCGCCCACCACGACCGGTTCACCTGGGAGGGAGGTGAAGACATCACCCGCATCAGTTCGCGCTGGTCCACGATCTGGGATCGCACCGACTTCACCATCGCCGACGTCGACGTGGCCTCGTTGTATGACGGGTTCAGTGTCTTCGTGCTCTGCTGGCTGGAGGACTTCGGTTTCTGCCCGGTCGGCGAATCCGGCGCGTGGGTCGCCGATCCGGGGCGCATCTCGCTGGGCGGACAATTACCCATCAACACTGCCGGAGGGCAGCTATCCGGAGGACGTCTGCACGGCTTCGGGCATCTGCATGAAGCGTGCCTGCAGATCCGTGGCGAGGCGGCCGCGCGACAGGTCGACGGCGCGAAGCTGGCCGCGGTCGGTGTCGGGGCGGCCAACAGCGGCACCACCGCGATGCTGCTGCGGCGGGCCTGAGCATGCCGTCGTGCACAATGATCATGCGACTCCGAGGAGGCAGTTGATGGCCGAAGATCAGGCGCCGAAGTTGGGCTTCATCGGGCTGGGCAATCTTGGTGCGCCCATGGCCAAGCGGCTGGTCGGCTGGCCGGGCGGGTTGATCGTTTTCGACGTAAGGCCGGATGCGACAACGTCATTCGCCGACGCGGGAGTGCAGGTCGCCGGCACCGTGGATGATGTGGCGGCCGCAGACATCATCAGTGTCATGGTGCTGAACGACGAGCAAGTGCGCGACGTGGTGGCACGGCTCGCCCCGCGAGCCAAGCGCGGCACCGTCATCGCGATCCACTCGACGATAGACCACAGAACCGCAGTCGAACTCGCGGCCGAACTGGAGCCGACCGGCATTCACGTCATCGATGCACCGGTCAGCGGCGGCGTGGAAGCGGTGAAGACGGGTGACCTGGCTGTCATGGTGGGTGCCGAACGGGACGTCTACGAGCGCGTCAAGCCGGCCTTCAAGCAGTGGGCGTCGATGGTGGTTCACGCGGGGGCACCCGGCTCGGGGACCCGGATGAAGCTGGCGCGCAACATGCTGACTTTCACCTCTTTTGCGGCCGCCTGCGAAGCGATGAAGCTCGCTGAGTTGGCGGGTCTTGATGTGCAAGCGTTCAGCCGGGTCGTGCGCCACACTGACGCACACAGCGGCGGCACCGGAGCGATGATGTTCCGCGACGACATGAGCAGGCCGCTGGCCCCGGATCACTTCCTCTACCAGCCCTTCCTGCACACCCGGGAATTGGGAGAAAAGGATCTCAGCCTGGCGCTCGGCCTCGGCGGCGAGGTGGGCGTCGACCTGCCGCTGGCGCAGATCGCTCTGCGGGATCTCGCCGAAGGGCTCGGCGTGCCCCACGCCGCTGCGACCGAGTCTCAGTGATCAAGACTTGGCGAGGCTGGTCGACGCGACCTATCCACCGATCCATCACGGCCTGATACCTCTGCTCGGCCACGCTCAACTCCCTCATCCAGGGAGTGTCACGGATCAACCGAAGTAGGTGTCACGCATCAACCGAAACACTGTCACCCATCAGCCGAAGACGAAATGTCACACATCAGCCGAGGTCATAGCAGGCCTTGAGTGCCCCCGGCAGGATTCGAACCTGCGACACCGGCTTTAGGAGAGCCGTGCTCTATCCCCTGAGCTACGAGGGCGGACCGCCTGAGCTTACCGGCCGCTTGCGCACCGACGGGCTCAGCGCAGCTCCGCGATGACGTTCGCGAAGTTCTTGATGTGGTTGTCCTGCACTGTGACGGACGTGACCCCGTACTTCTCGCGGTAGAAGTTCAGCCGGTCGGCCATCTCGCGCGGCGTCCCACTCAGCACCGAGGTCTGCTCGAGCAGCTCCTCGTCGGACAGCTCCGGGGCATATTGCCGGGTCATCCTCAGGTCAGGCATGGTCTCACCTTCGGCCGGCAGAGCGGTGATCGCCAGGTTCAACTCCAGCGAGTCGAATCGGTCGCCGGCGGCGCTGCGGACGAACTCGATACGTTCGGTCAGCGGATCGTCGGCCTCCTTCACCCGCGAACCGGTCAGCCCGATGATGTGGGCGTGCTGGGCGGCGATGGTCAACACCCGGTCGCCATTGCCGGCGATGAGGATCGGCGTCTTCGGGTGATGCTCTTCGAGATAGTTCGTCATGTGTTTCAGGTAGTCGACCCGCGCGCCTGCGCTGGGATACGGCAGCTCGGCCGCCTCGAATTCCTCTCGCACGTAACCGGTTCCAAGCCCGATCTCGAGACGGCCGTCGCTCAGCTTGTCCACGTCGCCGAGGTCCCGGCTGAGCAGGGCCGGCTTGTAGAAGGCGGCGTTGAGCACATACATGCTGAGCTTGAGTCGCGTGGTGACCATGGCGGCCGCGGTAAGCGCGGCGATCGGGGAGGCCGCCCCCAAATGGTCCGGCACACAGAGAATGTCGAATCCGACGTCTTCGGCACGCTTCACCTTCTCGACGAATGCCTCGCGCGATTTGATGAAGCGCATGCTCATTCCGAAACGAAAATCCTTGGCCACCAACAACTCCATTCAACAGACGAGGACAATTACCAGCTACGAGCCGCTTCCGCCAGGCCGTGCACCAGGGCGCTGGTCACCGGTGACAGCCCGTCACCGCCGGGCAACGGGCTGCGCGGGCTGATGCCGCGCACGCGCGGGGACAGCTCCAGCTGGGTACCGCCGTCGCGCACCCGGTTCACCGGGTTGCCCGGATGCAGCCCGCGCAACTCCGGCGGGATGTCCTCGAGGTCGGTGATCACCTGATAGCCGGTCAACTGGATGTGCCGGGCCAGGTGGGCGGCCAACGCACGGTTGCGCCCGCCGGCCAGCAGCTGGGTGCTGCGCCCGATGCGGCCGTAGCCGTGCAGCGACACCGCAACGTCGACGTGGTCGAGGAATTCGGCGAGCCGTGGTGACTCGGCCGGGTCGAATCGCGCCGACGGCAGGTGGTGCGGGTAGCGGTCGGGGTGACGCAGCACGTACACCGACGCGTCGGCGGCGGCGGCCGCGCGTTCGGCGATCACGTCGGTCATCTCCTCCAGCCCGCCGCCGTGGATGGCGAGGAAGCCGAAGCGCGAACGCAATTGGCTGGCCTCGCTCACCCCGGGTTCACTCAGCAACGCTGAAAGGGATTGCGGCGCAGGCCCGGACGCCAACGCACGCCGCGGCCAGCGTGCGGGATCCCAGCGGCGCAAGAAGTCGATCCAGCGTGGCGGCAAACCGTGCTCGACGGCACCGTCGATGATCTTGGGCAGGTAGCCAGGCCGGGGCGGACCCGGTGTCACGCGATGGTCGATGTAGACCCACGCCGGCGACGGCCCGACGTCGCTGTGCACGGTCAGCCGGTCCCGCCGGTAGCGCACCGGCACGCCTTCGGCGCTGTCGAGGGTCGCCAGGTCACCGTCGGAGATCTGCCAGATCACGCCATGCACCTGATTGCCGGCGCACGGTTCGACCGTGGCCACACCGCGCTGGTTGATCAACCAGTCGTGATCGGACAGGACGGCCGGCCGCGGATCGGCGGCGTCGGGACACCGCAGCGCCATCTGCCTGACGCACAGGTTCGAGCCATATGCGAAGTAGGCATGCCGGCGGGCCGGCATTTAGCCGGTCACCGTCAGCCAGATGAGCACCACGTTAAGCAGACTAATCATTACGCCGACGGCCCAACCAATAATCGTCGTGACGCGATGATTGGTGTCGTCACCCATAAGCTCGCGGTCACTGGTCAGCTTCACCAGGGGAAGGACCGCGAACGGTATGCCGAACGACAGCACGACCTGAGAGAGCACCAGGGCGCGCGTGGGGTCGAAGCCGAACGCGAGGATCGCCAGGGCGGGGCACACGGTGATCAAGCGGCGCAGCAGCATCGGGATCCGGCGGTGCAGCAGGCCTTGCATGATCATGGCGCCGGCGTAGGCGCCCACCGACGACGAGGCCAGCCCGGACGCCAGCAACCCCACGGCGAACAGCACCGCGATGGTCGGGCCCAGCGTGTGGTGGATCGCGGAGTAGGCGCCCTCGATGGACGCGCTGATGTCGCGGTGCTGCAGGTTGATCGCGGCGACCAGCAGCATCGCGGCGTTCACGGTTCCCGCGACGGCCATCGCCAGCACGACGTCCAACCGGGTCACCCGCAGCAGCAGGCGTCGATGCGCGCCCTCGGCGGGATGCCCGTGCCGGTCAAGCACCAGGCCCGAATGCATGTACACCGCGTGCGGCATCACGGTGGCGCCCAGGATGGCGGCGGCAAGCAGGACGCTCTCGGTGCCCCGGAATCGCGGCACCAGCCCGCCGAGCACGGCGTCGGGCGGCGGGGTCTTCACGAAGAAGCTGGCCGCGAACCCGATGGCGATGACCAGCAGCAGTCCGGTGATGACACGCTCGAAGATGATCTGCCCGCGCCGGTCCTGGATGGCCAGCAGCAGCAGGGACACCACCCCGGTGATGACCCCGCCGAGCAGCAGCGGCAAGTCGAACAGGATCCGCAATGCTATTGCGCCGCCGACGATTTCGGCCATATCCGTCGCGATCGCCACCAGTTCGGCCTGAGCCCAGTAGACCAGCCGGACCGGGCGGCTCATCCGCTTGCCGATGGCCGCGGGCAGCGAGCGTCCGGTCACCAGGCCGAGCTTGGCCGACAGGTACTGCACCAGGCCGGCCAGCGCGTTGGCCACCACGATGACCCACAGCAGCAGGTACCCGAACTGGGCGCCGGAGCTGACGTTGGCGGCGACGTTGCCCGGATCGACGTAGGCGATCGCGGCGACGAAGGCAGGCCCGAGCAGATACCAGCTGCTCTTGAGCGTGGCCTGGCTGCTCTGCGTCAACGTGCACCCTCGATTCATACGGCCGAATAAGAAAGTGAGGTTAGCCGAACACTGTGGGCACGCCGAAGGACACCCACTGGTGGTCCACGTCTCGCCGGGCGCCGGTGACGCCCTCGTCCCACGTGCACCCTGCTATACCCGCGGGTGCGGCCGCCTACTCGGGCAGGTAGAGCCCCTTGCCGGTGATCAGCGGCAGGTCGAGCGTCGTCACGATTCCCGGCTCGGCGGCCACCACGGCCGGAATCGCGTTGACCACCCGCATCGCGGTGGCGACCAGCCCGGCGTGGTTGTGGTCGCCCTTGCGGCTGCTCAGGCAGATGTCCATGGCGTAGGACGGTTCGCCGGTGATCTCGATGCGGTAGGACCCGCCGTGCTGGGCGGGCTGTGGCCACTCGGGGCACAGGTCCTCGCGCAGCCGGGTGACGTGTTCCAGGACGACGACGGGGTCGCCGTTGACCATGCCGAACACCTCGAAGCGCAGCGCGGCGGCGCTGCCCTTCGGGATATGCCCCGACGCGATGTCGAAGTCCTCGGGCGCCGGCACTCGCACGTACTCCTGCGCGACCGAGTCGAGCGAGATGCCCAGGCCCGCCGCCAGCTGGCGCACCACCGAGCCCCACGCCAGGCTCAGCACGCCGGGCTGCAGCAGCATGGGGATCTCGTCGAGCGGCTTGCCGAAACCCATCACGTCGAACATGACGGCGGCGCTGTCATAGGTGGCGTAGTCGACGATCTCCATGCAGCGAATCTGCTGGATGTTCTGACAGGTGCCGGCCAGCGCCATCGGCAGCAGGTCGTTGGCGAAGCCGGGATCGATCCCGTTGACATAGACGCTCGAATTGCCTTCGCGCGCAGCGTCTTCGATGGGCTTGATGAGCTCCTCGGGGATGACCTCCCAGGGGTATTGCAAGAAGACCGGGCCGCTTCCGACGATGTTGATGCCGGCCGCCAGGACCCGCCGGTAGTCCTCCAGCGCCTCGGGCAACCGGTTGTCGGCGAGCGCGTTGTAGACGGCGCATTGCGGTCCGGTGGCAAGCACGGCGTCGAGGTCGGCGCTGGCCAGCACGCCGGTCGAATCGGAAAGTCCGGCAAGCTCCGCCGCGTCCTTTCCGGCCTTGGCGTCCGATGACACCCAGACGCCCTTGAGGTCGAACGCCGGGTTGGTGATGAGCGCTCGCAGCGCGTGGACGCCGACGTTGCCGGTGCCCAATTGGACGACGGGGATTCCCATGACGGGCTCCTTAGTGGGTGGTTGGTTCATGACCGCGAGCAGACGCAAAGTCGCATGAACTGCGGGGCGCGCATGCGACTTTGCGTCTGCTCGCGCGTCAAGCGGTCACAGATCCGGGACGGGGATGTCGAGGTTGGGATAGGTGAGGCCGCCGTCGACCTCCAGCGTCTTACCGGTCAGGAAGCTGCCGGCCGGGGACGCCAAATACACTGCGGCCGCCGCGATGTCGACGGGATCGCCGAGCCGGCGCATGGGGGTGGCCTTCTCCATCGGCGCGCGCAGCTCGTCGTTGGATGCGACCACGTCCAGCGCGGAGGTGAGGATCGATCCCGGCGCGATCGCGTTCACCCGGATGCGCGGGCACAGGTCCAGGGCGGTCAGCCGGGTGTAGTGGGACAGCGCGGCCTTGGCGGTGCCGTAGGCGGCGAAGCCGCGGCCGGCCAGCCGGCCCATGGTGGAGGTGATGTTGATGATGCTGCCCTCACCGGAGTGCTCGAGCATGAGGGGCACCGACGCGACGGTCAACGCGTGGGCGGTGGCGACGTTGAAGGTGAACGCGTCCTTGAGGTCCTTGGTCGAGGTGGTCAGCAGCGTGTTCGGCATGGTTCCGCCGACGTTGTTGACGACGATGTCTAGTCTCCCGAAGGCCTCCACCGCCTGGCCGGCCAGTTCCGCGGTGGCCTCCGGGTGGGCGAGATCGGCGGCGACGATGTGCGCCCGCCGGCCCGCGGCGCGAACCTGTTCGGCGACGCCTTCTAGTTGCGATTCCGTGCGCGAGGCGATGAGGACGTCGGCGCCCGCCTCGGCGAAAGCCAGCGCGATGGCCGCCCCGAGGCCGCGGCCGGCACCGGTGATGACGGCGACTTTGTCGTCGAGACGAAATCTGTCCAGGATCATTGCGGCCTCTCTTCGCCCAAGTTGTCAGCCGACACGGTAGCAAGCCGCGCCGTGTCGGATGCGGCATTTCTGGAACAGGTTCTACTTTTGCATATGGGCGAGGAGGCGCAATGCCCCACGCCCATTCCCGGCGGCCGGAACCGGCCGGTCGAAATTGTGTGTGAACACCGTGCCGGGACGGGCTCGGCGCATCTCGCGTCCACTGCGAGAACATTCACCCGGCGTTAGCCTCTTAGTGCCGACCGTTTGGCCGGCGCGCACGGCTATCGAATGGTGGCGATCATGTCCGAGTTTTTCCGTCGGGGAACATATTGGGGCTGAATCGATTTGGCGCCGCGCTGAGCGCCGCGACCGTCCTGGTGCTGTCCGGCTGTGGGAGTAACGACAACGCGGCGGGCGAACGTCCCGCGCCGGGCACGTCGGCCGCCAAGGTGACCTGTGGCGGGGCCAAGTCGCTGAAGGCGAGCGGGTCGACCGCCCAGGCCAACGCGATGACCCGCTTCGTCAAGGCGTTCGAGCAGGCCTGCCCGGGCCAGACGCTGAACTACACGCCCAACGGCTCGGGCGCGGGAATCGGTGAATTCACCGGTAACCAAACCGATTTCGCGGGGTCCGACTCGCCGCTGGCCCCCATCGAATACTTCGCGGCGCGCCAGCGCTGCGGTTCGCCGGCGTGGAATTTGCCGGTGGTGTTCGGTCCGATCGCGATCAGCTACCACGTCAACGGAGTGACGTCGCTGAATCTGGACGGTCCGACGGCCGCCAGGATATTCAAGGGGGACGTCACCGCCTGGAACGATCCGGCCATTGCGGCGCTGAACCCGGGCGTCGCTTTTCCCGCCGAGCCAATCCGGGTGATCTTCCGCAACGACCAGTCGGGCACCACGGACAATTTCCAGAAATACCTGGATTCCGCGGCCAACGGCGTCTGGGACAAGGGCGTCGGCAAGACGTTCAACGGCGGTGTCGGTGAGGGGGCCAAGGGCAACGACGGCACGTCGGCGGCGGTCAAGGCCACCGAGGGGTCGATCACCTACAACGAGTGGTCGTTCGCCCTGGCGCAAAAGCTCAACATGGCCAGGATCGTCACCTCGGCGGGCCCGGACGCGGTGGCGATCAGCGCCGATTCGGTGGGCAAGACGATCGCAGGCGCGGACTTCACCGAGGAGGGCAACGACCTGGTCGTCGACACCTTCTCCTTTTACCGGCCGACCCAGCCCGGTTCCTACCCGATCGTGCTCGCGACGTACGAGATCGTCTGTTCGAAGTACCCGGATCCCCAGGTCGCAGCGGCCGTGAAGGCGTTCCTGCAAAGCACCGTCGGCGCGGGGCAGAACGGCCTGGCGGACAACGGCTACATTCCCGTTCCCGAGTCGTTCAAGTCCAGGTTGTCGGCGGCAATCGACGCAATTTCGTGACCCCTCCCGCCCCGGCGTGCGGCTCGCCCGCAAGCCGCCTTGGCCAGCGACAATCGGCCGACGGCAATTTGCCCAACGTTAACCTTCTTGCTGTTAGCTTCCTTGCTGCGAGAGACGGCTCCTCGCCGGACAGCGGCTAAGAGAACGTCGCCAATCACGTTTCATCCCTACCGTTAGGAAGTGACTTGAAACTCAACCGATTCGGTGCCGGGCTGAGCGTCCTGACCGCTGCTGCGCTGGCGTTGTCGGGGTGCGGAAGCGACAACAATGCCAACGGCGGGAGCGGCGGGACGAGCGGCTCGCCGTCGGGCAAGGTCAGCTGCGGCGGAAAGAAGACCCTGAAGGCGAGCGGGTCGACCGCCCAGGCCAACGCGATGACCCGCTTCGTCAACGCCTTCGAACAGGCCTGCCCAGGCCAGACGCTGAACTACACCGCCAATGGGTCGGGTGCCGGAATCAGTGAATTCAACGGCAACCAAACGGATTTCGGTGGCTCGGACTCGCCGCTCGCGGCCAAGGAATACGCCGCGGCGCAGCAGCGGTGCGGCTCCCCGGCGTGGAACCTGCCGGTGGTGTTCGGCCCGATCGCCATCACCTACAACGTCAAGGGCCTGAGTTCGCTGAGCCTGGACGGTCCCACCGCGGCGAAGATCTTCAACGGCGCCATCACGACGTGGAACGACCCGGCGATCGCGGCGCTGAACTCCGGTGTCACGTTGCCCGCCGAGCCGATCCATGTGGTGTTCCGCAACGACGAATCCGGGACCACGGACAACTTCCAGAAGTACCTTGACGCCGCCTCGAACGGCGCGTGGGGCAAGGGCGCCGGCAAGACGTTCAAGGGCGGTGTCGGCGAGGGCGCCAAGGGCAACGACGGCACGTCGGCGGCCATCAAGGCCACCGAAGGGTCGATCACCTACAACGAGTGGTCGTTCGCCGAGGCGCAGAAACTGGACATGGCCAAGGTCGTCACGTCCGCCGGCCCGGACGCCGTGGCGATCAGCGCCGACTCGGTCGGCAAGACCATCTCCGGCGCCAAGATCAGCGGGCAGGGCAACGACCTGGTGCTGGACACGCTCTCCTTCTACAAGCCGACGCAGCCCGGGTCCTACCCGATCGTGCTGGCGACGTACGAGATCGTGTGCTCGAAGTATCCCGACTCCCAGGTCGGCACGGCGGTGAAGGCGTTCCTGCAAAGTACGATCGGTGCGGGGCAGAGTGGCCTGGCCGACAATGGGTACATTCCCATCCCGGATTCGTTCAAGTCGAGACTGTCGGCTTCGATCAACGCCATCACGTGATTTGAGGTGGTCGTGACCCGAGGAGCGGTAGCCAGCCCGTCGACCACGGAAAAGCCCGCGCTCAAGGCGCTGGGGACACCGTCAGGTCGGCGGGGTGACCGGCTGTTCAAGTCAGCGGCCGCCGCTGCCGGTTCGACGATCGTGGCCGCGATCGTGCTGATCGCGGTGTTCCTGCTGATTCGAGCCGTTCCGTCGTTGCGGGCCAACCACGCGAACTTCTTCACCAGTGCCCAATTCAGCACCACCGAGCCGGGCAAGCTCGCGTTCGGCATCCGCGACCTGTTGATGGTCACGGTGCTCAGCTCGCTCACCGCGCTGGTGCTGGCGGTGCCGATCGCGGTGGGAATCGCGGTGTTTCTCACCCAATACGCACCGAAGCGGCTGGCTCGCCCGTTCGGGGCGATCGTCGACCTGCTGGCCGCGGTGCCCTCGATCATCTTCGGGTTGTGGGGCATCTTCGTGCTGGCGCCCAAGATCGAGCCCGTCGCGGCGTTCCTCAATCGCCACCTGGGCTGGTTCTTCCTGTTCAAGCAGGGCAACGTGTCGCTGGCCGGTGGCGGCACCATCTTCACCGCGGGCATCGTGCTTTCGGCGATGATCCTGCCGATCATCACGTCGGTATCGCGTGAGGTGTTCCGGCAGACCCCGCCCATACAGATGGAAGCGGCGCAGGCGCTGGGGGCCACCAAGTGGGAGGTGGTGCGGATGACCGTGCTGCCGTTCGGCCGCAGCGGCGTGATCGCGGCGTCCATGTTGGGATTGGGCCGCGCGCTCGGCGAAACCGTGGCGGTGCTGATCATCTTGCGTTCCGCCGCCCGCCCCGGAAACTGGTCGCTGTTCGACGGCGGCTACACGTTCGCCTCGAAAATCGCCTCGGCGGCAGCCGAATTCAGCGAACCGCTGCCCACCGGCGCCTACATCGCCGCGGGATTCGCGCTGTTCGTCTTGACGTTCGTCGTCAACGCGCTGGCCCGCGCCGTCGCCGGCGGGAAGGTCAACGGATGACGGTCAACGTGTTCGACCGGCCGGTCAAAGCACAGGCGTTCCGGCCCGTCAGCGTCCGGCGGCGGCTCACGAATGACGCGGCGACGGTCTTCTTCGTCGCCTCCTTCCTCATCGCCCTGGTGCCGCTGGTCTGGGTGCTGTCGGTCGTGATAGCCCGGGGCTGGTACGCGGTCACCCGGACGGGTTGGTGGACTCACTCGCTGCACGGCATCCTGCCGGAGCAGTTCGCCGGCGGGATCTACCACGCGCTGTACGGGACCGTGGTGCAGGCCGGGGTGGCCGCGCTGCTGTCCGTGCCGCTGGGGCTGATGACCGCGGTCTTCCTGGTGGAATACGGGTCGGGCCGGCTGGTACGGCTGACGACGTTCATGGTCGACGTGCTCGCCGGGGTGCCCTCGATCGTCGCCGCGCTGTTCATCTTCAGCCTCTGGATCGCCACGCTGGGATTCCAGCAGAGCTCGTTCGCCGTCTCGCTGGCGCTGGTCTTGCTGATGCTGCCGGTGGTGGTGCGGTCCGCCGAGGAGATGCTCAGGTTGGTGCCCGACGACCTGCGGGAGGCCAGCTACGCGCTCGGCGTACCCAAGTGGAAGACCATCTTGCGGATCGTGTTCCCGATCGCCATGCCCGGCATCGTCTCCGGCGTCTTGTTGTCCGTCGCGCGGGTCATCGGCGAAACCGCTCCCGTGCTGGTGCTGGTGGGCTACAGCCGCTCGATCAACGTCGACATCTTCCACGGGAACATGGCCTCGCTGCCGCTGCTGATCTACACCGAACTCACCAATCCCGAGCACGCCGGCTTCCTGCGCATCTGGGGTGCGGCGCTGAGCCTGATCATCATGGTCGCCGTGATCAACCTGATCGCGGCGGCGACCCGGTTCCTGGCGGCCCGCAGGCGCTGAGCACGCGCCCGGTCGGGTTCAGGACTTCGCCGCGGCCTTCTTGGCGGTTGTCTTCTTCGCCGCCGTCTTCTTCGCGGTGGTCTTCTTGGCGGCCGTTTTCTTGGCCGGTGCCTTCTTGGCGGGAGCCTTGCCGTCACCCGAACGCGCCTTCACGCTGGCCTCCAGCTTGGCCAGTAGGTCGGACACGTCCTCGGTCTCGTCGAGTTCCTTCGGCTGTTCCTCGGTGGTAAAGGCCTCGCCGCCTTCGAGTTTCGCGTCGATCAGCTCCTGGAGCTGCTCCTGGTAGGTGTCGTGATAGCGGTCCGGGTTGAACTCTTCGGCCATCGACTCCACAACCTGACCGGCCATTTTCAGTTCCGCCGGCTTGATCTCGACCTCCTTGTCTAGCACCGGGAAGTCGGGGTCACGGATCTCGTCGGGCCACAGCAGGGTGTGCACCATCATCACGTCGCGTTTGCCGAAGTCCTTGACGCGCAACGCCGCCAGCCGCGTCTTGTTGCGCAGGGTGAAGTGGACGATCGCCATCCGATCGGTCTCGGCGAGCGTCTTCGCCAGCAGCACATACGATTTCGACGATTTTGAATCCGGCTCCAGGAAGTAGCTGCGGTCGAACAGCATCGGGTCGACCTCTTCGGCCGGAACGAATTCCAGCACCTCGATCTCCCGGCTGCGTTCTTCGGGCAAGGTGGCGATGTCGTCGTCGGTGATGATGACCATCTGGCCGTCGTCGGATTCGAAGGCCCGGGCGATGTCTCGGTATTCGACGACCTCCCCGTCCACCTCGCACACGCGTTGGTATCGGATGCGGCCGTTGTCCTTGGCGTGCACCTGATGGAACTTGATGTCGTGGTCCTGGGTGGCGCTGTATACCTTGACCGGGACGTTGACCAGCCCGAACGCGATCGAGCCCTTCCAGATGGAGCGCATGTAAGTCAGTATGCCCATACTGTTCGCCGGCTAACAGGACGCGGGGCCGTTGCGCCCAGCTCGTGACCGCATCGAAGCCGGCCGGGAAGCTAGCGCCGGTTTGCCTGCGCCCGCAGCTCGGCGCGGTCGGGCAGCTGCGCCCCGGCGCGGCCCACGGTCGCCGCAGACGACAGCGTGGCCGCCTCGAGCGCTCCGGTCAGGGCGTCGATCGAGATGCGGCGCAGGGCGGCGCGCCGGTCGGCGCCCAACAAGTCCATCCCCCAGAGCGCGTCCAGCAGGCCGACCGTGAAGGCGTCGCCGGCGCCCACGGTGTCCACCACCTGGACCGGCCTGGCGGCCACGCGCGCCTCGCCGGCCGAACACAGCGCAACCGCGCCGCGGGCCCCCATCGTCACCACGACGATCGCCGGCCCCGACGCCAGCCACGCCCGGGCCGTCTGCTCGGGCTCGTGCTGGGGATCGATCCAGCGCAGGTCCTCGTCGCTGACCTTCACGACGTCGCTGCGCTCGGCCAGGTGCTCGATGCGCGCGCGGGCCGAATCGCGGTCGGTGATCAGCGACGGACGCACGTTGGGATCGAAGGTGATCGTGGCCGACAGGCGGTAGGCGTCGACCAACGCCGCGACCGCCAGGCAGCCCGGCTCGCGTACGGCGGCGATGGACCCGGTGTGCACCAACACCGGCGGGGGGACCTCGGGCGTGCCGGAAAGTCGCCACTGTAGGTCAAACGTGTAGGTGGCCGAGCCATCAGCGGACAGAGTCGCTACCGCGGTCGGCGTCCGGGTGGCCGAAACGCTGCCCGGGACAAGCTGTGCGCCAGCAGTTTTCACGTAGTCGGCGATGCGCCGCCCCTGTCGGTCGTCGGCGATGTGGGTCAGGAAATCGATATCGCGGCCCAGCAGGCCGAGCCCGACGGCGACGTTGAGCGGACTGCCGCCGACATGCTCGTCGCCGTTGACGATGTCGATCAGCGATTCGCCGATCACCAGGCCGCGGGTCATCGCACCAGAGCCTCCAGCGTCGCCCGAGCTCCCTTGTGGTGCAACGAATCCAGGGCCCAGCAATACGCCTCGACAAAGCGTGGTTGGTGGGCCAGATCGCAGAACACGGCGGTCACTTCGATGAACGCGGTGGGGTTCCGGTTCTGCGATCGGGCGATCGGGATGAGCGAATCCGCGAGCTGGTCCACCACCTCATACGGCTTTCCCCATTCGTCGGTGCCCTCCGCGTAGCGCGCCCAACTCGCCACCGCCGCGGCCGCCAGTTGAACCGGACCGCCGTTGGCCAGGTTGTCGCAGATGACGGGGAACAGCCATTTCGGGATGCGGTCCGACGAGTAGGCGCAGATGCGCGCGACGGTGTCGCGCACGGCCGGGTTGGCGAACCGCTCGACCAGCGTGCGGCCGAATTCGTGCAGGTCGATTCCGGGCACCGGCGGCAGGGTGGGGATGGCCTCGGCGTCGAAGTAAGAGAGCAAGAATGTGGCGAAGAGTGGATCGCGCGCCGCCTCGTGGACGAACTGGAAGCCGCACAGATGGGCGAAGTAGGCCAGGCACTGATGCCCCGCGTTGAGTAGCCGCAGCTTCATCAGCTCGTATGGGCGCACGTCGTCGACCATCAGCACCCCGGCCCGCTCCAGTGGAGGCCTGCCGTCGGCGAAGTCGTCTTCGATCACCCACGCGGTGAACGGTTCGGCCACCACCGGCCACCGGTCGTCGACGCCGAAGTCGCGCCGCACCTCCGCGGCCATCTCCAAAGTCGTTGCCGGGGTTATGCGATCGACCATCGAACTGGGGAAGCGGGCGTTCTCCGCCACCCACTCGGCCAACGCGGGATCCCTGCGTTCGGCGCTGGCGAGCACGGTGCGCTTGGCGACCTCGCCGTTGTTCTCGATGTTGTCGCAGGAAACGACCGTCGGTGCGGGGACTCCGCGATCGCGCCGCCTGGCGAGCGCCTCGGTGATCAACGCGAACGCCGGCCCGTCGGGATCGCGGTACCCACCTTCGGTGATGGTCAGCGAAATGATCCGGGTGGAGGCCGCGGCGAGCACCTCCAACGCTGATTCGGGATCGTCCGGGGCGTAGCGGTAGTCGACGATCGACCCGATCACTTGCGCGTCCCGGCTGCCGTCGGGGTTCTCCAAAATCAGCGTGTACAGCCCGTCCTGACCGTTGAGGACGTCGCGCATCGTCCAGTCGGCGGGCATCACGCCCACGCCGCAGATACCCCATTCGCGTGCCAGCCCCTGCTGCAGCAGCAGGTTGATGTACGCAGCCTGATGCGCGCGGTGGAAATGACCGGCGCCGATATGCGCGATGCCGACGGTCACGTCCCCGCGGTCATAGTTCGGCGCCTCGATCGGCAGTTCGGACAGCGACGCATTGTTCAGGTTGATCGCGCCAGCCACCATTGGCCAACTCCTCACCGGGCCACGGCCCCGATCGTTACCGGGCTCGCGGCACCTCTCGACGGTATGACGGCCCCGGGCCGAAGCCCAGCGGCTTGGACCATCCGATGCCCCTAGGTGAGCGGGGGACCCCCCGCCGGCACGGCCGACGACAGCAGGACATCGGCGAGCGCACGCCACGAATCGGTTATCGCGACTGCCCCGGCATCGATCAAATCCTCTCGGCGGCAATCCCGTTCGTCAGGTGGCACAAACATCAGGTTGCCCACCGTGGCGTAGCCGGCCGCGACCGCGGAGCTCACGCCGGCGACGGAGTCTTCGATGGCGAGGCCTTGTTCTGCCGCGACGCCCATCACCTGACCGGAATGCAGATAGACCGCCGGGTCGGGTTTGCTTGTCGGTACCGGAAGCGAATCCTCCGCGCTGAAGGTCAGCGCCTCGGGTATCAGCGAGTCGATGCCGGTGGCGGCGAAGCAGGCGCGCAGGCGCTTGGTGGCGCTGGAGCTCACGGCCGCGAGCGCGTAGCGCGGCTCGAGGTCGCGCAGCGGTTCGAGCACCCGCGGGTCGGGGGTCAGCGTGACGGCGAGATGCGCGGTGACCCGTTCGCGCTCTTCGCGCACCCACTGCTCGAGTTCGTCGGCGGACAACGCGTTGCCCTTCGCCGCGTCCTGGGCTGAGGCAACCACCGCCGCGGGAAGGCCGTGCGCCAACGTCTGATCGAGCGGCAGCCGGCACTGGGTCGCCAGGTCGAGGGCCATCGCGCGGAAGTTCTTCCCAACGGCCCGCTTACGCAACTCCTCCGAGTCGAGCGGGGCGGTCACGCCGAACCTGGCCAGGAAACGATTCATCACATCGGTCGACGCTTCGAACGCCGGCCTTTCCGAAGCGAACAGGTTGTCGTCGGCGTCACACAGCAAGGTGGTGATCGGCGCCGGGTCGAACGCGCGCACAAAGGTCAGGTGAGCGTTCATCGTGACACCAACTCTCGCTCGTCGTTGCGCATCGCGTCACGCAACGTGGGCACCACGCCGCGCGTGTCGATATCGGCGATCATGTCGCCCAGGCGCCGCGCGAAACCGGGAACGGCGCGTAGCTCAGCGAACATCGCATGCCGCAGCAGGGGGTCAGGGTTGTTGCCGGCCATGTTCGCCAATTTAGCCACCGGTATCGCCTGCGAGTCCTCGAGGCGGAGCCGGCGGCCCTGCAGGTCGTGGCCCCGCATGTACCGGGCCCACCCGGCAACAGCCAACGTCAGCAGCGTGTGCGGTCTGCCCTGCGCGATCGCCTCCTGCAGGGACGGCAGCACGAAGGAAGTGATTTTGGTCGTCCCCCGCCGGGCCAGCCGCGACAATTGGTCGCTCATGCTGGGATTGCTGAGCCGATCGAGCAGGGTGGCGCGGTACTGCGGGGTGTTCATCCCCGGCACGGCCGGCAGCAACGGCTGAATCTCCTCGCGCAGCAGTGTCTCGACGTAGTCGCTTATGACACGGTTCCGCATCGCTTCGTCGGTGCGCTGGTAACCGGCCAGCGTCGCCAAACACGCTAGCGCGATATGGGTTCCGTTGAGCAGGCGCGTCTTGATCAGCTTGTGGTCGCTGACGTCGGCAACGAATTCGGCCCCGACCTCCTCGAGCGGCGGCCGACCGTTGCTGAACGAATCCTCGATCACCCATTGGCGATACGGTTCGGTCACGACCGGACACTTGTCGGCCACGCCGAACGTCTGCTCGACGAACTCGCGCTCCGAAGTCGACGTTTGCGGGGTGATGCGATCGACCATCGTCGACGGGAACGCGACGTGCCTTTCGATCCAGCGGGCAAGCCCCGGGTCCTTGCACGCCGCGAACGAGATCAACGCGGTTCTCGCCGGCCGGGTGTCGCCGGGAATGTTGTCGCAGCAGAGCACGGTGAACGGTGCGAACCCTGCGCGGCGGCGCCGGTCGAGAGCCTCGGCCAGGTACCCCCACGCGGTGGCGTAGCCACCGGACGCGACCAGGTCGGCGCGCACGTCGGGATGATCGGCGTCGAATTGGTCGGTGACCGGATCCAGGAAGTATCCGTTGTCGGTGATCGTCAGGCTGACTATTCGGGTTTGCGGATCTGCCAGCGCCGCGCGCACGGCCGCGCCGTCGTGCGGCGCGAAATGAACCGACCCGATCGAACCCACCACGCGGGCGGTCTGGCCGTCGTGGCCGCGCTGAACCACTGTGTAAAGCCCGTCCTGTGCCGACAGCAGGTCTTTGGCCCCCGGCGAGTGGAGGCTCACACCGGTAACGCCCCAACGGTGCGAAATCCCCGAGCGGGCAAGGTCGTCGAAGTACACGGCTTGATGGGCGCGATGAAAGTTGCCCGCGCCGATGTGAACGACACCGCGCTGCAGGGCCGACCTCTCGTATGTGGGTACCGCGATTCGCTGGGAGTGCAGTCGCAGGGTGGCATTGCTGAGGGGGACGCCGCTTGCTGGACGTCTGGACGTTGTGCGCATCGCTATCCCGTGCCCGTGGTGCCCGCGGGTCTAACGTCTTCGTAACCGATGTCACAGAAATTTACGTTTGAGACATAATCCGTGGTGGGTAACGATGATCACTGGTCAGACGCGTAAGTTGACAACATGGCACCGCGGGTGAAACTCACCAACGCCGACAAGGTGCTCTACCCCGCCACCGGGACGACCAAGCGGGACGTCTTCGACTATTACACCCGGATCGCCGAGGTGATGATCCCGCATATCGCGGGGCGCCCGGCCACCCGCAAGCGCTGGCCGAATGGCGTTGAGGAGTCATCGTTTTTCGAAAAGCAGCTGGCTTCCTCTGCGCCGGAATGGTTGCCCCGCGCCAGCGTCAAGCACCGTTCGGGAACTACGACGTACCCGATCATCGACAGCCCCGACGGGCTGGCCTGGATCGCGCAACAGGCCGCGCTGGAAGTGCACGTGCCGCAATGGCGGTTCGTCGCCGAGTGGACGCGAAGCAAGGCCGAAGAGCTCAAGCCCGGCCCGGCGACCCGACTGGTGTTCGATCTCGATCCCGGTGAAGGCGTGACCATGGCCCAGCTGGCCGACGTGGCCCACGCCGTTCGCGACCTCATCGACGGCATCGGGCTGACCCTGTTCCCGCTCACCAGCGGCAGCAAGGGCCTGCACCTCTACGCCCCGCTGGCGGAACCGGTGAGCAGCAAGGGCGCGACCGTGTTGGCGAAACGTGTTGCCCAGCAGTTGGAAAAGTCGATGCCCAAGCTGGTCACCTCGACCATGACGCGAAGCCTGCGCGCGGGCAAGGTGTTCCTCGACTGGAGCCAGAACAACGGCGCCAAAACCACGATCGCGCCGTATTCGCTGCGCGGCCGCGAACACCCGACGGTCGCGGCCCCGCGCACGTGGGAGGAGATCGACGACCCTGCGACGCTGCGGCAGTTGCGCTACGACGAGGTGCTGGACCGCGTCGCCCGCGAGGGCGATCTGCTGGCGGCGCTGGACAACGACGTCGCCGTCGCGGACCGGTTGACCAAGTACCGCAGCATGCGGGACGCGTCGAAGACCCCGGAGCCGGTTCCGCGGACGAAACCTCGTACCGGCCAAGGCAATTCATTCGTCATCCAGGAGCACCACGCCCGCCGGCTGCATTACGACTTCCGGCTGGAGAAAGACGGCGTGCTGGTGTCGTGGGCGGTGCCGAAGAACCTCCCCGAAACCACATCGGTGAACCATCTGGCGGTACACACCGAGGACCATCCGCTGGAATACGCCACGTTCGAGGGCAACATCCCCAGGGGGGAGTACGGCGCCGGGAAGGTGCTCATCTGGGACGCCGGAACGTATGAGGCGGAGAAATTTCACGACGACGAGGTGATCGTGAATCTGCACGGCAACAAGGTCACCGGGCGCTACGCGCTGATCCAAACCAACGGCGACCAGTGGCTGGCGCACCGCATGAAGGACCAGAAGACCTTCGACTTCGACGGGATCGCGCCGATGCTCGCCACCCACGGTTCGATCGCGGCGTGCAAGGCGAGCCAGTGGGCGTTCGAAGGCAAATGGGACGGCTACCGACTGCTCGTCGAAATCGACCACGGCGGCCTGCGGGTGCGGTCCCGCCGCGGTCGCGAGGTCACCAACGAATACCCCCAATTGCGTTCGTTGGCAACCGATCTGGCCGAGCATCACGTGGTGCTCGACGGGGAGGCCGTCGTCCTGGACGCCGCCGGAGTGCCCAGCTTCCACGCGATGCAGAACCGGGGGCGCGGCAGCCGCGTGCAATTCTGGGCGTTCGACCTGCTCTACCTCGACGGTCGCTCGCTGCTGCGGGCGCGCTACCAAGATCGTCGAAAGCTGTTGGAAACGCTCGCCGGCGGCAGCGAGCTCATCGTGCCCGAGTTGCTGCCCGGCGACGGGAAACAGGCGCTGGAGCACTCCGGCAAGCATGGTTGGGAGGGCGTGGTCGCCAAGAGGCGGGACTCCACCTACCAACCGGGCCGACGCTCGGCGTCCTGGATCAAGGACAAACATTGGAACACCCAGGAAGTGGTCATCGGCGGCTGGAAGGCCGGCGAGGGCGGCCGCAGCAGCGGCATCGGCTCCCTGTTGATGGGCATCCCCACCGACGGCGGCATGCACTTCGCCGGGCGGGTCGGTACCGGGTTCACCGAACGTGACCTGGCGAGCCTGAAGAAGACGCTGGCTCCCCTGCACACCGAGCAATCCCCGTTCAACCCACCGCTTCCCCGCAGCGAGTCCAGGGGTGTGACGTTCGTCGAGCCGGTGCTGGTGGGAGAAGTGCGCTACAGCGAGTGGACGCCGGATGACCGCCTACGCCAATCGAGTTGGCGAGGCCTACGGCCGGACAAGGAACCGAGTGAGGTGGTGCGGGAATGAAATGGGTGACCTACCTCGACGCCGGTGGCGAACGCACCGGGGTGCTCGCCGACGAAGATATCTACGCGATGCCCGCCGGCGTGACCCTTCTCGACCTGATCGGCGATGGCGCGGAAGGCTTGCGCGCCGCCGGCGAAGAGGCCTTGCGTGCCCCCGCGGCGACCGTGCGGCTGGACGCGGTGCGGCTCTTGGCGCCGATCCCGCGCCCGCCGTCCATCCGCGACTCGCTGTGCTTTCTGGATCACATGCGCAACTGCCAGGCCGCGCTCGGTGCCGGGCGCACCCTCGCCGACACCTGGTATCGCATACCCGCGTTCTACTTCGCCTGTCCGGCAACGGTCTTGGGTCCATACGACGACGCTTCCGCCGCCCCCGGAAGCGCTTGGCAGGACTTCGAATTGGAGATCGCCGCGATCATCGGAACCGGTGGACGCGACCTGACCGTCGACCAAGCCGAGCGGGCCATCATCGGCTACACCATCTTCAACGACTGGTCGGCACGCGACCTGCAACAGCTGGAAAGCCAACTCGGGATCGGGCAGGGCAAGGGCAAGGACAGCGGCGTCACGCTGGGCCCCTACCTGGTGACACCCGACGAGCTCGCGCCGTACCGTCGCGCCGGCCGACTGGACCTGCGGGTGACCGCCCTGGTCAACGACGCTGTGATCGGTTCGGGGTCGACCGCTCAAATGGATTGGAGCTTCGGCGAAGTCATCTCCTACGCCTCGCGCGGCGTGACCCTCGCCCCCGGCGATGTCATCGGCTCAGGCACGGTCCCGACGTGCACGCTCGTCGAGCACCTGAACCCGTCGGCGCCGGGCTCATTCCCCGGCTGGCTGCACGACGGCGACGTGGTCACGCTCCGGGTGCAGGGACTCGGGGAGACCCGGCAGACGGTGCGCGCCAGCGCCGCGCCCCACCCGTTGGCGGCCCGACCCAATCCGGACGCCGCGCCCGCGGCGCCGCGGGTGAACCGGGCACCCGCGAAGGTGCCCTATACCCGCGGCCTGCACCAGGTCGCCGATCGGGTATGGGCGTGGACGCTGCCCGACGGAGGCTACGGGTGGAGCAACGCCGGACTGGTCGCCGGCGACGGCGCGTCGCTGCTCGTGGACACGCTCTTCGATCTGGCGCTGACCCGGGAAATGCTTGCGGCGATGCGGGATATCACCTCGTCGGCGCCCATCACCGACGCGCTGATCACCCACTCCAACGGGGACCACACCCACGGCAACCAGCTGCTCGGCGCCTCGGTGCGGATCATCGCCGCGCGGGGGACCGCCGAGGAGATCGCGCACGGCATGGCGCCCGAGATGCTGGCGATGGCGCAGACCGCGAACCTCGGTCCCGTCGCGACCCCCTACACGCGAGACCGCTTCGGACACTTCGACTTCAGCGGCATCACTGTGCGCAACGCCGACCAGACGTTCGACCGCGAAATGACGATCGAGGTCGGTGGGCGGCGCATCGACCTGTTGAACCTCGGCCCCGCGCACACCGCCGCCGATTCGGTGGTGCACGTGCCCGACGCGGGCGTGCTCTTCGGCGGCGATCTGCTGTTCATCGGCTGCACCCCGATCGTGTGGGCCGGCCCGATCTCGAACTGGATCGCCGCGTGCGACACGATGATCGCGCTCGACGCGGCGACGGTCGTGCCCGGACACGGCCCCGTCAGCGATCCCGACGGAATCCGTGCGGTGCGTGGGTATCTCGCCCATGTCTCCGAACAAGCTGAGGCCGCATACCGCCGCGGGCAGTCGTGGTCCGAGGCCGCCGATACCATCGATCTCGGTGAGTACGCCTCCTGGCTGGATGCCGAGCGCGTCGTCGTCAACGTCTATCAGCGGTACCGCGAACTCGACCCGCAGACCCCGCAGCTGGAGATCATGGCCCTGCTGGTGATGCAGGCCGAATGGCTGGCCAAGCGGGGCTAAAGCCGCACGGCCCGCACGAATTTGATCGTGGTCGCCGGCACCTGGTCTGCGGCCTGCCCCAGGTCCGGCAGCCCGGCCGCGGAGAACAGATCGGTGAGCCGCGATTCGGTGGTCTCCCAACCGTTCTCATGCAGATGCGCGGCGACATCGGTGTGCTCGCCCGGATACGTCAAGGTGCTCAGGTCCATTTCGAGTCCGTGCCGTCGCCAGCCCTCGGTCATCCGCCGCGCTTGTTCCTCGGCCGCCGGGGACGTGCCGGTCACGGTGCCGTAATCCGCGGCGAACCGGCTGCCCTCGGCGGACAGCGGGATGATGGAGTCCAGCAGCCGGATCTCGGCGTCCGGCGGGAGCCATCCGATCAGCACGCCCTCGGCGAGCCATGCCGTGGGATGGGCCGGATCGAAGCCCTGCTCCTGCAGCGCGGCCGGCCAATCGTCGCGCAGGTCGATCCCGACGTCGCGAAGCTTGGCGGTCGGCGCCGCCCCGATCTCCGACATCGTCGCCGCCTTGAACGCGATCACCTCGGGCTGATCGATTTCGTACACGGTCGTCCCGATCGGCCAGCGCAGCCGGTAGGCGCGCGCGTCAAGCCCTGACGCCAGGATCACCACCTGGAGCAGCCCGGCCTGCCCCGCCGCGGCGAAATAGTCGTCGAAATACCGGGCGCGGGCGGCGAACGTGTCGACCATCCGGTGAAAGCCGACGCTCTGCTCGAGCTCATCGGGATCGAGCTCGCCGCTGGCGAGCCGGGTGAACACCTCCAATCCCACGGCACGCACCAGCGGCTCGGCGAAGTCGTCCGTGATGACCGGCTGCGGACGCTTGCTTGCGGCGGCCCGGGCGGCGGCGACCATGGTGGCCGTCGCTCCCACGCTGTTGGCCAGGTCCCAGCTGTCACCCTCGGTTCGTGCCATGGCTTCTCCTTCAGTTGTGGCGGCCAAACCACGGTATGCCCCGCCGGTGAACACTGGCGTCGCCTACGGTTCCCCCTATGCCCGCAGTGGAATTCGAAACCCTCGAAGACGACATCGCCCGTATCACGCTGAACCGCCCCGAGCGCCTCAACGCCATCGACGGATCGCTGATCGACGGCGTGCACCACGCCCTTGACCAACTCGGTGGCGGCGAGTTCAGGGCCGCGATCCTGACCGGCGCCGGACGCGGATTCTGCGCCGGGGCGGATCTGAGCGGCACCGGTGAACCGTGGACCAAGCCCAAACCGACGACCCCGCCCTTCAAGGTCAACTACGACTCCCAGGTTCGCCTGGCCGACCTGTTCACCCGGATCTACGAGCTGCCCATCCCGGTGATCGCCGCCGTCAACGGCGTGGCGGTCGGGGGAGGGTTGGCGTTCACGCTGGTGTCCGACGTCCGGGTCGCGTCCGAGCACGCCCGGTTCGGGTCCGCGTTCATCAAGGCGGGCTTCTCGTCGATGGACATGGGCACCAGTTACCTGCTGCCGAAAATCGTCGGCGCAGGCGTGGCGCGCGAACTGATGCTCTCCGGCCGCATCATCGACGCGGCCGAGGCCTACCGCATCCATCTGGTGCACGAGGTGGTGGCCCCCGACGACCTGATGCCGGCCGCGCTGCGGGTGGCCCGCTCGATCACCGAGAACAACGCCTACGGCGTGTGGCAAACCAAGATCGGCCTCAACGCGGCGCTGGACGCGCCCAGCCTGCGGCACGCCATCGAGATCGAGAACCGCACCCAGATCCTCAGCGGCTTCACCAACAACCCCGTCGAGGCGGCCACCGCCCACATGGAGAAGCGGGCGCCGAAGTGGGATCCGCTGTGAGGGCTAGACCTTCGCGATGACGTTTTCGGCGAACATCTCGAGGTTGCGGATCTTGTTCTCCAGCGGCTCGGTGTCCTTGCCCTTGATGTAGGGGATGCGAAAGCCGACGATGGCGTCGGTGACGCCTTTGTCCTCGAGGCGTTTGATCCCGTCGACGGTGTAGGCGTCGGCCGAGATGACGTGAATCTGGAACGGTCCCGTCTTACCCGCCTCTTCGCGATACTGCTTGAGCTTGGCGATGAGCCCGTCGAGTTCCTCCGGGTCACCGCCCCCGTGCATCCAGCCGTCCAGGCGGGCCGCGCGGCGCAGGGCCGCGTCGGCGTGCCCGCCGATCAGGATCGGAATCGGCTGGGTGGGAGCCGGCGTCATCTTCGTCTTCGGGATGTCATAGAACTCGCCGTGGAACTCGAAGTAGTCGCCGGTGGTCAGGCCCTGGATGATCTCGATGCATTCGTCCATGCGCTTGCCGCGTTTGGCGAATGGGACGCCCAGCAGTTCGTAGTCCTCCGGCCACGGGCTGGTGCCGACACCGAAGCCCACCCGGTTGTTGGTCAGCGCGGCCAGCGAACCGATCTGCTTGGCCACCAGCGCAGGCGGCCGGATGGGCAGCTTGAGCACGAAGAAGTTGAAGTGCAGCTTCGTCGTCACCGCACCCAACGCCGCTGTCAGCACGAAGGTTTCGATGAACTCCTTGCCGTCCAGGAACTCGCGATCGCCGTCGGGGGTGTACGGGTACTTCGAATCCGACTCGAAGGGGTAGGCAATGCTGTCAGCGATCGTCATCGCGTGGTACCCGGCCGCCTCGGCCGCCTGGGCCAGCGGGATGTAGTACCTGTGGTCGGTCATCGCCTCCGCGTAGGTGAACCGCACGTCATCTGCCTTCCTGGAAACCGGTCGTCACACGAGATTAGAACGTGTTCTAGTTCTACCCGCGGCCGGGTTCCCAGCACAATAAGGCGTCAGAGCTGGTTTTCGGGGCCGATGACCGCCCAGACCGTCTTGCCGCTTGCGGTGGGCGTGCTGCCCCACGCGCGTGACAGCGCTTCGACGATCGCCAGGCCGGAGACGTCGATCCCGGTCGTCGGCGACGGCAGCCGAACGGCCGGGGCATGGCTGCTGTCGGACACTGCGATGGTCGCCGTCGGCCCGTGGCTCTCGAGCCGCATCACGGGAACGCTAGGGGTGTGTTCGAGGACGTTCTCGACGAACACGTTGACCACCACCAGGGCGACCGGGATGAGCGTGGATTGGGACCAGGTGGTGAGCCATTCGCGGACCAGGCGGCGCGACTCGCGCAGGCTGGTCAGGTCGGCGGGCAGCTGAGCGTCGGCGCGACGCACGGCGCGCCGGCTCTGCTGGCCGAGCGCCTTCAGCGCCGCCTTTTCGGTCGAGTACACCGGCATGAAGTAGGCGACGCCGCTGCGGGAGATGGCCTCGCGCGTTCCGCGGTGCGCGCAGACCAACACGATCGGAACATCCGGATTGCTGCGGACCTGCCAGTGCGCGCCGATGAAGGTGGACCACGCCAATTCGGCGAGCACCTTGAGCGCGGAGATGTTGACGATGACGGCAGCCGGCTCATCCAGCGTGGCCTGCAGGATGTGTTCGCGGAGCGTCGCGGAGTTGGTGGCGTCGAGGACACCGTCCACGGTCAGGACGGTCGCCGACTGATCGGTCCGCGTCGCGACGGCCAGCGAGCTGGGGGACTCAGCTACCGAGCTCACCACAGCAACCCCTTTCCCTGCGGGGGCCTCTGGTGTCGAGGCGCCCGGACGCCCGGCTGCGTCGCGTCGTCCGGTTCCATCCCTGCTCCTCGAATCACACCCGGGCCAACTGCTTGAGTATCCGCCCTCAGCGGCAAAAGTCTAATTGGGGGCAAGCGCCCCGGACGCCACCGGAAAGCGCAGCCCACGGGCGTGACATTGAAAACGCGCGCGGCGGGGAGCGCGGTGTGAGTGAGGCGCGTGCCCGTCCCCACCCGTGCGAGGCCCCCGCCTCTACCGCGCCGAACACATTGTTCGTTTTCGCTGCGCAGCACGCGCATCCCCCGGGACTACCACCTTCTGCGTTCCGCCAAACGCAATGACGAGGCCGGAGAAACCGTGGGTCGGGCGGGAAAGGTGGGTGGGTCAGCGCGACGCGTACGGCGGGGCGCCAACCCCGGCGACCGAGTGCGTGCCCCACGGCGTCCGTTCCACGATGCGGGCGGCGGCGCTGCGCCGGCCCACGGTCAACGTCGCGGTCCGTGCTTGCCCGAGCGCCTCGTCGGGCAGCGGCTGCGACGGCGATGCGGACACCGTCCCCTGCCAGTGGTAGCGGCCGTCGATCGGGTCGAGGTGTCCGGTGAGCCGGACCCGGACCGGATGGCGGACGCCGGCGATCTCCAGCGTCGCGGCGCCGTCATAGGTGTCGTCGCGCTCCGGTGCGCCGGCCGACAGGTCGAAGGCGGAGGCGACCGGCGGGGCCTGGTCGGGCGACAGCTGTGCGCGCTCGTTGAACACCCGCAGGCTGCTGGCGCGCACTTCTATGCGGCTGCTGGACGTGCGCTCCATCAGGCGCAGGCACTCGGCGATGTAGCGCGCCTGCGCGCCGGTGTCGGGCCCGGTGATGAAGAAGTAGTTGGGAAAGCCGCGAACCGCCACACCGTAGAACGGCTCCATCCCGTCGTGCCAGGCCTGCCGGATGGTCAGACCGCCGGCGCCGACGAACGCTTGATCGGCCGACTCCTCGGGAATGGAGAATCCGGTGCCGTAGATGATGGCGTCGACGTGATGGTCGGCGCCGTCGCGGGTGCGGATGCCCGACTCGGTGACCGCCGCTATCGGCGACCTTGCGACCGAAGGGCGATGGGCGTCGGCCGGCCGGAGTGGGTGCCGCAGCCGGCGTTTGGCGCGGGTGGACCACAGCGGTACCTCGGTGACGACCCTGCGCGGCGAGTGGGCGAACACGGTGACCGACGCGGCCGCCCGGGTCAGCCGGCCGATTTGGTGGCCGGCGCTCGCGTCCGTGCCGACGATGGCGATGCGCTTGCCGTACGGATCGAACTCGGGTGCCCACGTCGCCGCGTGAAATGACTGTCCCGGGAAGGCGTCGCGGCCCGCGATGTCCGGCAGCCAGGGGACGAACGGCGGCTCGGCGGTGATGACGGCCCGCGCCCGCACGGCCTCGCCGTCGGCCGTCGTCAACAGCCAGGTGTCTGTCGCGTCGTCGAACACCGACTGGACCCGCGCGACGTGCTCGTCGAGGACGACGAAGTCTGTGACGCCCGCGGCCGCCAACGCAGTGGGAGCGTCGGCGCGCGGGCCGAGGACGGCTACGGGGTGGCGGGAGTCAGCGAGGCCGCCCGGCCGCGTCACAGAAACCTGCTGCGCTTCCAGCCGCGGCGCGCGATCGGGCCGAGCAGGCCCACCTCGCTCAGGAACCCCGCCAGCGGGGCGAATCCGGCCACCTGCATCTCGCGGCGGTGCGGGCTGGTGCGCGCGATGTGTCGCGCCCGCCTCGGGTCCAGACCCGTGCGCGCGTACGGGATCGGATTGCTGAACAGGTAGTTGAAGAAATAGCCGCCCAGCCCGTTGATGTTGGCCATGAACCAGCGGTTGATCCGGGGCATTTCGGCCACGCGTTTACGGGCGCCGTCGCGGGCGAACTGGATGTGGCGCGCCTCCTCGGTGACGTGAATCCGCATGAGGCGCTGGATGATTGGCTGCAGCTCCGGGTCGTCCATCATCTGCCGCTGCAGCGAATCGAAGATCTCTTCACCGATCAGCGCGGCCACCCACAGCATCGAGCCGCGCTGAAACGCCAGCGGAAGCGCGTTGATGATCATCCGGTGAAACAGCCGCGGCCGCACCGGCTTTGCGCCGATGCGCTCGATGGCCTTGCCGAACATGACCATGTGGCGGGTCTCGTCGCCCAACTCGGTCAGCTTGTAGTGGGTCGACTTGCTGGTGGGGTCCTCGTGCAGGATCGTTCGCAGCAACGATTGATTGAGCATGTTCTCGAACCAGATCCCGGCCGACAGCGTGTTGACCAGCTCCTGGCGCGAGAGCTCGATTTGTTGCTCGCGGGTCATCTCGTCCCACATCGGCGTGCCGTACAGCGACACCAGGCGCGGCGGCAGGTAGAACTTGTCCGGATCCAGCGGGGCGTCCCAGTCGATGTCAACGACCGGCTCGTAGGACTTTTTGACCGAGCCCCTCAGCAGGCGCTCCGAAAACTCTTCACGACTCGGCCCGCCTGGCTTCACCGCAGTTGTCATGCGCTGGCGTCCCTTCATTGGGTGCTTCAGACGGTACCCATGGTACTGGGTACTTTTGGCCCCGACTAGGCCCTTCAGGTTTCGATTCGGCAGTCTGATGCAAGAGACGAGGAGGGTTTCTTGGGCCGGCATATCCACGTCATCGGCATCGGCGCCGGCGACCCTGACTACGTGACCGTCCAGGCGATCGAGGCGCTCAACGACACCCAGGTGTTCTTCGCGATGGACAAGGGCGAGGCGAAAAGCGACCTGGTGGCGCTGCGACGGGAGATCTGCTCCCGGTTCATCCGCGGGCCCGGCTACCGCTTCGTCGAGCTGCCCGACCCCAAACGCGCGGCCGGCTCCGACTATCGCGAGGCCGTCTCGGACTGGCACGCCGCGCGGGCGCGGGTCTGGGCCGACGCGATCGCCGCCGAGCTGGGACCCGACGGTGTCGGCGCCTTCCTGGCCTGGGGGGACCCGTCGCTCTACGACAGCACCCTGCGCATCCTGGAGGGGGTGGCCACCGAGCTCGAGTTCACCTTCGATGTGATTCCGGGCATCACCGCGGTGCAGGCGCTGACCGCCCGGCACCGCATCCCGCTCAACGAGGTCGGGGAACCGGTGCTCATCACCACCGGTCGGCAGCTGCGCGCGCACGGGTTGACCGGATCGGCGGTCGTCATGCTCGACGCCGAATGCTCCTTCCAGGCGTGCCCGCCCGACACCCGCATCTGGTGGGGCGCCTATCTGGGCACCGCCGACGAGCTGCTGGAGGCCGGCACCGTCGGCGAGGTCGCGGCGCGGATCGTGTCGCTGCGCGCCGACGCCCGCGCGCGGCACGGCTGGATCATGGACACCTATTTACTCAGACCGGCAGACTGAAGGGCGTGCCGGAACTGCCCGAGGTCGAAGCCCTGGCCGACCATCTGCGCCGCCATGCCGTCGGCCTGACGATCGGCCGCGTCGATGTCGGCGCGCTCTCCGTGCTGAAAACGTTCGATCCGCCGCTGGGCGCGCTGCACGGCCAGGCCGTGACCGGGGCCCACCGCTGGGGCAAGTACCTGGGGCTGCAGGCGGGAGAGCTGTCCTTGATCACCCACCTGTCGCGGGCGGGGTGGTTGCGGTGGTCGGACAAGCTGGCCGCGGCGCCGCTGCGGCCGGGCAAGGGCCCGATCGCCTTGCGCGTGCACCTCGGCACGCCCGGCGATGCGCCCGGCTTCGACCTCACCGAGGCCGGCACCCAGAAGCGTCTGGCCGTGTGGCTCGTCGGTGATCCGCAGTCCGTCCCCGGCATCGCCGCCCTCGGACCCGACGCGCTGGAGCTGACCGTCGACGATCTCGCCGGCCTGTTGGCCGGCAACACCGGCCGGATCAAGACGGTCATCACCGACCAGAAGGTGATCGCCGGCATCGGCAACGCCTACAGCGACGAAATCCTGCACGTTGCCAAGATTTCCCCGTTCGCCACCGCCGGCAAGCTGACCGATGAGCAGCTCACCGCCCTGCACGACGCGATGGTGTCGGTCCTGCGCGATGCGGTGAGCCGCTCCGTAGGCCAGGGCGCGGCCACGCTCAAGGGGGAGAAGCGCTCCGGACTGCGGGTGCACGCCCGCACCGGCCTGCCCTGCCCGGTGTGCGGGGACACCGTGCGCGAAGTCTCCTTCGCGGACAAGTCTTTTCAATACTGTCCGACGTGCCAGACCGGCGGCAAGGTGCTGGCCGACCGGCGGATGTCGCGGCTGCTCAAGTAGGCGGCGACCCGCGACTTGACACCTGTCGATATGCTGCCCGGATGACTCGTCAGAAGATCCTCATCACGGGTGCCAGCTCCGGCCTGGGCGCCGGCATGGCGCGGGCGTTCGCCGCGAAGGGCCGCGACCTGGCGCTGTGCGCCCGGCGCACCGACCGGCTCGACGAGCTGAAAGCCGAACTTTCCCAACAGTATCCGGGCATCAAGATCGCCGTGGCGGCGCTGGACGTCAATGACCACGAGCAGGTGCCGAAGGTCTTCGGTGAACTCAGCGACGAGCTCGGCGGCGTCGATCGTGTCATCGTCAACGCGGGCATCGGCAAGGGCGCGAAACTCGGCTCGGGCAAGCTGTGGGCCAACAAGGCGACCCTCGAGACCAACCTGGTTGCCGCGCTGGTGCAGATCGAGACCGCGCTGGAGATGTTCAACAAGGCCGGTTCGGGACATCTGGTTCTCATCTCGTCGGTGCTCGGCAACAAGGGCGTGCCGGGCGTCAAGGCCGCCTACGCGGCGAGCAAGGCCGGCTTGAGCTCGCTGGGGGAATCCCTGCGCGCCGAATACGCCAAGGGCCCCATCAAGGTTTCGGTCATCGAGCCCGGCTACATCGAGTCGGAGATGACGGCCAAGTCGAACAGCACGATGTTGATGGTGGACAACGAGACTGGCGTGAACGCTCTCGTCACCGCCATGGAGCGCGAGCCCGGCCGGGCGGCGGTGCCGTGGTGGCCGTGGGCGCCGCTGGTGCAGGTGATGCGGGTGCTGCCGCCCCCGCTCACCAAGTGGTTCGCCTGAATCAGTGCGGCACCGGCGTGTAATGCTCTGCGTCGCTCGTGAATTCGGGCTTGCCGTAGGTTGCCAGCCGTAGCTTGAGGAGCCCGATCACGTACGCGTCGGTGATGTCCCTGAGCACGGGGACGCGGCTGGCGTGGCTCACTGCGGTAAAACGTCCGATGATGAAGGGCGCGGTGAGGGCGACGCGCACGAGGTCCGTCGGCCCCATCGAGACACCCATCGCCTCGGCGACCTCACGATTCCCGTTGCAGAAGGTGCGAACGAAAGTGAGCTTGCTGAAACTCTTTTCGACCGCCTCCGCGCAACGGTCGAACAGCGTGGTGTCGGGGCGCAAGTAGGCCGCCATCGTGCCGCGGACGAGTTCTTGGCAGATGCTGTCGAACCCGTCGCGCAGCAGTGCCGAGCGCGCGTGCATCACGTGGACGATGTCGGCCGGTTCAGAGGGCAGCAGTTCTTCCGGTAGGCCGAGCAAAAAGCAGCGGTACCTGGCGAATTCGACGACCGCGCGCTCCTCGGGGGTGAACTCCGTCCGGCCCTGTTGGCGCGCCTTACGGGCCAGCAGGTACTGGCCGATCATGCCGGCCGGCATCTGGTCGACCTGCGGCACGGGCATGCCGTATACGGCGGCATCCCACTTGTCGGATTTCTTCAGGGCGTTGTAGCGGACCATGGAGTGCATCAGCCGGACCATGGCGGCCGCCTCGAAACCGGGGCCGAATCGATCCAGCGCACCGGGGAGGGTGGTGACGGCGAAGAAACTGGCGGTCTCGTTCACCCGGCGCGCGGCCCGCTTACCCGAGAGTGCGCCGGTGAGGGCCATCGGCAGCGCGGCATAGGTGTTGGTGAAGGTCGCGATGAAGGCCCCGCGCGTGATGAAGGGTGCCAGCAGCGCTGCGGGAATCCGCTCTTGGCGGGCGCCCTCCCGGACCAGATCGAAGTCGATCCACTCCGGGGTCGCCTCCATGGCGGCGATGAACGAAACCAGTTCGGGGGGCGCGTCGGGCACCGACTCGATTCCCTCTCGGCAGGCCTTCTTGAGCATGTCGATCAGCTGGGCGACGCTGCGCGAAGTCATCAGTGCCGCATAGGGATCGGCGACGACGTCGCCGAGCAGGGTCGCCGTGCTCATCAACTCGACCACGCGGTCGTCTTGCAGAATCGGTGCGCGGTCGGCGATCCAGGCGGGCAGGGCCGAGTCGACGTTCGGTTCCGTGGCCAGACGGTCCGGCCGCCGGTCGAAGTCGAAGTCTCCATACAGGTCGGGCTGCAAATCGCGCTGGCTGCGCACTCGCGCGGCGAGCTCGGGGTAGTACGTGACCATCGCTGCCTCCGATTAACTAACAGTTCGTGAGCAATACTCACAAGTTGTTAGTTATGCTGTCAAGCATGAGTGCGGGCAGCCCGAAGCGGCGCATGACCGGCGAGGGCCGGCGCGAGCAGATCCTCGACGTCACTCACGCGATCGTCGACGCCGAGGGTTTCCACGCGGCCACGCCCAACCGCATCGCCGGGGCCGCCGGCATCAATCGGTCGTTGATCTATCAGCTGTTCGGCGACCCGGCGGGACTCTTCGTCGCACTGATCGACCGTGAGGCGGCGCGGGCCGGCGCCCAATTCGCCGAGGCGGTCTCGGGGTTGGATGCCGTCGCCGGGGACCAGTCGCTGGTCGTCGCGTTCGACGGGGTGCTGGCCGCGGTCGACGCCCATCCGGCGACGTGGCGGCTGTTCCTGTTTCCGCCGCAGGGCGCTCCGCCGGAGTTGTATACGCGGCTGGCGCAATCGCAGGCCGTCGTGCTGGAGTTCTTCGTCACCGAATTGCTGCGCATCAATCCTCACGTGCACGACCCGGAGTACACCGCGCGGATCCTGCACGCGGCCGGACGCGAACTGCTGCAGTTGCACCTGAGCGAGCCGCAGACCGCGACGGTGGAACGTTTGCGTACCTTTGTACGGCGATTGGGCTCCGACGTCATGAGCCGCACGGGCTGACTAGCTGGTGCGCCCGCGTTCGGTCCGGTAGCGGCGCACCAGCGCGTCGGTCGAGCTGTCGGACTGGGGCTCCGGCGAGCCGTCCGACGTGATCACCGGCAGCAGCGCCTTGGCCTGGGTCTTGCCCAGCTCCACCCCCCACTGGTCGAACGAGTCGATGCCCCAGACGACGCCCTCGGTGAAGACCTGATGCTCGTAGAGGGCGATCAGCTGGCCCAGCACCGACGGCGTGAGCCGGTCGGCCAGGATCGAGGTCGACGGCCGGTTGCCGGGCATCACCTTGTGCGGCACGATGTCGGCCGGCGTGCCTTCGGCGGCGATCTCCTCGGCCGTCTTTCCGAACGCGAGCACCTGGGTCTGGGCGAAGAAGTTGCTCATCAACAGGTCGTGCATGCTTCCGGTGCCCTCGACCGTGGGCAGGTCGTCGAGGGGCTGGCTGAAGCCGATGAAGTCGGCCGGCACCAGCCGGGTGCCCTGGTGCAGCAACTGGTAGAAGGCGTGCTGGCCGTTGGTTCCCGGTTCGCCCCAGAAGATTTCGCCGGTATCGGTGGTGACCGGGGTGCCGTCCGCGCGCGTCGACTTGCCGTTGGATTCCATGGTCAGCTGTTGCAGATAGGCGGCGAAGCGGGACAGATCGTTGGAATACGGCAGCACCGCGCGCGACTGAGCTCCCATGAAGTTGGAGTACCACAGCCCGATCAGTCCCAGCAGCGCCGGCGCGTTGGACTCCAGCGGGGCGGTCTTGAAATGCCGGTCCACGATGTGGAATCCGGACAGGAAATCGGCGAACGCCTCCTTGCCGATCGCCGCCATCACCGACAGGCCGATCGCCGAGTCGACCGAGTACCGTCCGCCGACCCAATCCCAGAAGCCGAACATGTTGTCGGTGTTGATGCCGAAGTCGTCGACCAGGCGTTTGTTGGTGGAGACCGCCACGAAATGCTTGGACACCGCGGCGTCGCCGAGCGCGTCGGTCAGCCAGCGGCGCGCGGCGGTCGCGTTGGTGAGGGTCTCCAGCGTCGAGAACGTTTTCGATGCGACGATGAAAAGCGTTGTGGCAGCGTCTAAGTCGGCCAGGGTAGCGATGAGGTCGGCGGGGTCGACGTTGGAGACGAAGCGGGCCGAAATCCCTGCGTCGGCGTAATGACGCAGCGCCTGATACACCATCACCGGGCCCAGGTCCGACCCACCGATGCCGATGTTGACCACGGTGCTGATTCTTTGTCCGGTGGCCCCGGTCCATTCACCGCTGCGTAACCGGTCGGTGAAGTCACCCATCCGGTCCAGCACGGCGTGCACGTCCTCGACGACGTTGTGGCCGTCGACGATCAGCTCGGCGTCGCGGGGCAGCCGCAGCGCGGTGTGCAAGACCGCTCGGTCCTCCGAGACGTTGATGTGCACGCCCGCGAACATCTGGTCACGACGCTCCTCGAGGTTAGCGGCGCGCGCCAAATCGATGAGCAGCCGCAGCGTTTCTCGGGTGATGCGGTGTTTGCTGTAGTCGATGTAGAGGTCACCGACCGAGACGGTGAGTTCGCGGCCTCGGTCGGGATCATCGTCGAAGAACTGGCGCAGATGCGTCGCGCCGATCTGTTCGTGATGCCTGCGCAGGGCGTCCCACGCTGGGGTGGCGGTGATGTCGGGGAGGCTTTGCGCGGAGGTCATACTCCGACCCTAGTGACGGTCGCAAGCGCGGTGTAGCCGGGCGCGGCGGGCCGTCACCGTGGGTTTGGTGACGGTCGCAAGCGCGGTGTAGCCGGGCGCGGCGGGCCGTCACCGTGGCGCAACGCGGATGCGCAGCGACTCAGCCAGGCGTGACTGGTGACCTCAGTGACCCAGCCGGCCCCTGCCCAACCGCAGCAGCAGGATCGCGAGGTCCTTGCCGTCGGGACCGAGCTCGCTGTAGCGCTCGATGACCTTCATCTCGCGGCTGTGCACCAGCCGCGTGCCGCCGGATGCCATCCGGACCTTGCCGATCGCCTGGGACACCTCGGTGCGCCGCTTCACCGCGGCCAGGATCTCGGCGTCCAACCGGTCGATCTCGTGGCGCAAGTCGTCGATGCTCAACTCTTCGGCGTCGGTCGTCTGTGGGGGTTCCACCGTCTCAACCTTCATCTCTGCTAACTCCGCGTTCTCGGGATGTGGGGGTTGTGGTCTCATCCTGTTTCGGGCCTCACAAAAGAGAAGAGCCCCGGTCTTGAGGAAGCGGACCACGGGGCTCTGACGAAAGCAGCTAGACCACGGGGACCGCGAACCGGTACCCGTAGAAAAATCGGCGGCAGTTCGGGGTGAAGGACTGCCGACGGCACTGCGCGTTGAGCACCAAACGAGTGTGCCACTAAAATCGGCTCCCGCGCAAAAACGTCGGCGTGAACTGGCCATTACGCGCCGGGTGGCCGAGCCGAACTCGGTCGAGCCCGCGCACCGGGACATGGTTGCTTACCGGTGTGGATTGCATTAACGCCGGGGGAAATTGAGCGCCGACGGCGTATTTGGCGGCATTGGCCCGGCGCAAATCCCGGTCCGATTATCGGCCACTTTTAGACGTGGGTGCAATTATTTTCCATCGCAAATGCGGTCGCTTATCGGATTGCGAAACTCCCATTGTGTCGGCGTGGATTTGGCCGGTGCGGGGCGTCGGAGGGACTAGCCTGATCTGACGCCTGGACGTGTTGCGTCGGTGGGCGGCGGTAAGTTTGGACCAACATGAGTGTGTATGTAACCGATGCCAATCTGGCCTCCGAGGCAGATCAGCTACTCGAAGGCCTCAACCCGCAACAGCGCCAGGCGGTGGTGCACGAGGGCTCGCCGCTGCTGATCGTCGCGGGGGCCGGTTCGGGCAAGACTGCGGTGTTGACGCGCCGCATCGCCTACCTGATCGCGGCGCGCGGTGTCGGGGTGGGCCAGATCCTGGCCATCACGTTCACCAACAAGGCGGCGGCCGAGATGCGCGAACGCGTGGTGCGGCTGGTGGGCAACCGGGCCCGCGCCATGTGGGTGTCCACCTTCCACTCGACGTGCGTGCGCATCCTGCGCAACCAGGCGTCCCTGATCGACGGCCTCAATTCCAACTTCTCGATCTACGACGCCGACGACTCCCGCCGCCTGCTGCAGATGATCGGGCGCGACATGGGGCTCGACATCAAGCGCTACTCGCCGCGGCTGTTGGCCAACGCCATCTCCAATCTGAAGAACGAGCTGATCGACCCCGCCGAGGCGGTGGCCAAGCTGACGGACGATTCCGATGACCTCGTTCGCACCGTGGCCTCCGTATACGGCGAATACCAGCGGCGGCTGCGCGCGGCCAACGCCCTGGACTTCGACGACCTGATCGGCGAGACCGTCGCGGTGCTGCGGGCCTTCCCGCAGATCGCCCAGCATTACCGGCGGCGGTTCCGTCATGTCCTGGTCGACGAGTACCAGGACACCAATCACGCCCAGTACGTGCTGGTTCGGGAACTGGTCGGCCACGACGCCACAGAAGAATCGCCCGACGACGTTCCGCCTGCGGAATTGTGCGTGGTGGGTGACGCCGACCAGTCGATCTACGCGTTCCGCGGCGCCACAATTCGCAACATCGAGGACTTCGAGCGCGACTACCCGGACGCGACAACCATTCTGCTGGAACAGAATTACCGCTCGACGCAGAACATCCTGTCGGCGGCGAACTCGGTGATCGCCCGCAACTCCGGCCGCCGCGAGAAACGGCTCTGGACCGACGCCGGTGCCGGCGAGCTGATCGTCGGCTACGTCGCGGACAACGAGCACGACGAGGCGAGGTTCGTCGCCGAGGAAATCGATGCGCTCGCCGACCGCGGCGAAATCACCTACAACGACGTGGCCGTGTTCTATCGCACCAACAACTCCTCGCGGTCGTTCGAAGAGGTGTTCATTCGCGCTGGGATTCCCTACAAAGTCGTTGGGGGAGTGCGCTTTTACGAGCGCAAGGAAATCCGTGACATCGTCGCCTATCTGCGGGTGCTGGACAACCCGGGTGATGCGGTCAGCATGCGGCGGATCCTCAACACCCCGCGTCGGGGCATCGGTGATCGCGCCGAGGCCTGCGTGGCCGTCTACGCCGAGAACACCGGCGCGAGTTTCAACGACGCGTTGGTGGCGGCCGCCGAAGGCAGAGTGCCGATGCTCAATTCGCGTGCGGAGAAGGCAATCGCGGGCTTCGTCGAGCTGCTCGACGAGCTCAGGGGCCGACTGGACGAGGATCTCGGTGATCTGGTCGAGTCGGTCCTCGAACGTACCGGCTACCGCCGCGAGCTGGAGTCCTCCACCGATCCGCAGGACCTGGCCAGGTTGGACAACCTCAACGAACTCGTCAGCGTGGCACACGAATTCAGCACCGACCGGGCCAACGCCGCCGCGCTGGACGAGTCGTTGGAGGCCCCGGACGACGAGGACGTGCCGGACACCGGTGTGCTCGCGGAGTTCCTGGAACGGGTCTCCCTGGTTTCCGACAGCGACGAGATTCCCGACGACGGCGCCGGCATGGTCACCCTGATGACTCTGCACACCGCCAAGGGGCTGGAATTCCCCGTGGTGTTCGTCACCGGCTGGGAGGACGGCATGTTCCCGCACATGCGGGCGCTGGACGACCCGACCGAGCTGTCCGAGGAGCGGCGGCTGGCCTATGTCGGCATCACCCGCGCCCGTCAGCGGCTGTACCTGAGCAGGGCCATCGTCCGATCCTCCTGGGGGCAGCCGATGCTGAACCCGGAATCGCGCTTCCTGCGCGAGGTTCCGCAGGAACTCATCGAGTGGCGGCGCACCGCGCCGGCGTCGTCGTTCAGCGCGCCGGTGAGCGGTGCCGGCCGGTTCGGCACCCCGCGCGCGGCGCCGACCCGCTCGGGTGCGGGCAAGCGGCCGTTGCTGGTGCTCGAGCCCGGTGACCGGGTGACCCACGACAAGTACGGGCTCGGGCGCGTCGAGGAGGTGTCCGGCGTCGGCGAATCGGCCATGTCGCTCATCGACTTCGGCAGCGCGGGCCGGGTCAAGCTCATGCACAACCACGCGCCGATCAGCAAGCTCTAGTCGCAACCTCCCGGCCGTCGGAAGGCCTGCCGACCGTGAGGTGATCCGGGAATTTGATATCGCGGGTGATATCGGATTCCGAAGTCGCTTATTGGTCGGGCCGCGGTGAACCGGGTGATCACCCTGCGGTCGCGACGACCCGGCCATCAGGCCGGCGGGTCAGGCCTCCAACCAGCGTTTGGTGCGCGGGTGCATCGCCAGCACCACGCTGGCGATCGGTAGCAACGGCAGCAGGTGCACGATCCACGCCACGCGGGCACCGGCGATGAACACGCCCAGGTACGTCAGCACGGCGACCACGGCGCCGACCACGATGAGGAAGCGCCCAAACGGCCGGTGCTGCAGCAGCATGATGACGCCCGAGACCGTGGTCACGGCGAACACCAGGGCCAGGAACGCGACCGCGACGCAGAAAAGCCGGTCGGACCGCCACCAGCCGGCGACCAGGTCGGTCGCCACCACCGACGTGGCCCACCCGCTGACGATGCTGACGGCGCAGGCGGCGACGGCCGTTCGGTCGCTCGGCCCATCGGCCGGCGCACCCGGCGTGCCTGGCAGCCCCGCGCGAGACGGGCCCTGGTAGGGCGGTGGTTGTGCGGCGATGTGCGTGGTCGGGGTTTCCGGCGCTATGGGGACGGGTCCGGTGGGTGCCCGGCGGATGATGCGGGTTTTCGGGTCCGACGGCGACGCGGATTCGGGCGATGGCGGACCGGGAGGTGGCTGATCGGGCGCGGTCACCTCAACCAGCGTAGTTACCGACCATAAGACCCCGCTTAGCCAGCCATGGGACGGGATCGATTCGTTCGGTGCCCCCCTGGAGCACCTCGAAATGCAGGTGAGGGCCGGTGGAGTTACCCCGGTTGCCCATGGTGGCGATCTGGTCGCCGGCCATTACGCGCTGGCCGACGCTGACCAGCGTGGTGTTGACGTGGCCGTAGAGCGTGACCGTGCCGTCGGCGTGGCGCAGTTTGACCAGCATGCCGTAGCCGGCGGCGGGACCCGAGTCGATGACCACGCCGTCGGACACCGCGTAGATCGGCGTCCCGATCGAGTTGGCCAGGTCGATGCCGGCGTGCAGCACTCCCCAGCGGTAACCGAAGTTGGAGGTGAAGATGCCCTTCGTCGGCATCACGTAGAGCGGCTGCTGCAGCCGTGCCTCACGCTGAGCGCGGTCGTTGGCGAACGCGACGCCCTTGGCGAGCTCCTGGTTGTGCACCGCGGCGGTCGCCGCCGGCTGCAGCGCGACGACCTGGGCACCGCGGATGGTGTTGTTGGCCGAACCGCCGGTGAGCGCCGACGCGTTCGCGGTCAGCACGGCCTCGGTCTTCGGCGTGTCGGCATGGCTGGTGGCGGTGTGCGCAGCCGCGGCGGCCGCGCCCGCGGCCATCGCCGAGATCAGCAGGCGGCCCCGGGCCGCGCTGGTCGGCTCCTTGCGGTGCGCTCCGCCGTGCCGGGCGACGGCGACGACGTCGGTGGTGTGCACGCGACGAGGACGGGGCTCGGCGGCGGGCGCGATGACCACCCGCGGCAGCACCTCGGTGACGGGCGCGGCCAGCCACAGCGGGGTCGGGTCGTCGGCCTCGTTCAGGTCGTCGAGCTCGGGGGCCAGCAACACCTGCGCCTCGTTGTCGAAGGTGGAGTCGTTGCTGTAGTCGAGGTCGCCAAGATCGCAGACCTCGTCGCGCCAATCCAGGTCATCGAAATCGAACCCGTCGAGCGGGAGGATTTCGGTGACTTCGTTGCGATGGGGCTCGGTACCCCGGCCGCCTGCCGCGCGACCAACCCTCACCACACCTGCTGTTTCAGCAGTAGAAGGAGCAAAACGGTGCTGGGACAAGCTGAAATGTCCTCGTATCGTGACCATAACGTTATCTGGACCCTGAGACGGTATCCGCTAACTCGCGGAACTGGCAACCTCGTCGAGCAATCCCGCCGAAATTGTGATTTGGGTCACGAACGGGGTACGCCGCTGAGCCGTGAGCTGTGCCACATCGCCGGACGCGCCGGAAAGGGGCGGTTGGCCAGTGGATACAGTTCGTCCGTGCGAGTTGCCGATCGCGGCACCGCCCATCAAGAGGCCTAGCAGTTGAGTCGAGCGAAGACAGAGAGTCCATGGACCTTTTCGAGTATCAAGCCAAAGAATTGTTCGTCAAGCACAACGTACCGACCACGCCGGGGCGGGTGACCGACACCGCTGAGGGCGCAAGGGAAATCGCGACCGAGGTTGGCGCTCCGGTGATGGTCAAGGCGCAGGTGAAGGTCGGCGGGCGCGGCAAGGCGGGCGGCGTCAAGTACGCGGCCACCCCCGACGACGCCTACGAACACGCGAAGAACATCCTCGGCCTCGACATCAAGGGCCATGTCGTGAAGAAGCTGCTGGTCGCCGAGGCCAGCGACATCGCCGAGGAGTACTACATCTCCTTCCTGCTCGACCGGGCCAACCGCACCTACCTCGCCATGTGCTCGGTCGAGGGCGGCATGGAAATCGAAGAGGTCGCCGCCACCAAGCCCGAGCGGCTCGCCAAGGTGCCGGTGGACGCGGTCAAGGGCGTCGACCTGGCGACCGCGCGTTCCATCGCCGAGAAGGGCCACCTGCCCGCCGAGGTGCTCGACGCCGCCGCGGTGACCATCAACAGGCTGTGGGAGCTCTTCGTCGCCGAGGACGCCACCCTGGTCGAGGTCAACCCGCTGGTGCGCACCCCCGACGACCAGATCCTGGCGCTGGACGGCAAGGTCACCCTGGACGCCAACGCCGACTTCCGTCAGCCCGGCCACGCCGAGTTCGAGGACCGCGACGCCACCGACCCGCTAGAGCTCAAGGCCAAGGAGCACGACCTCAACTACGTCAAGCTGGACGGCGCAGTCGGCATCATCGGCAACGGCGCGGGCCTGGTCATGTCCACCCTCGACGTCGTCGCCTACGCCGGCGAGAAGCACGGCGGGGTCAAACCGGCCAACTTCCTCGACATCGGGGGTGGCGCCTCGGCCGAGGTGATGGCCGCGGGCCTCGACGTCATCCTGAACGACAAGCAGGTCAAGAGCGTGTTCGTGAACGTGTTCGGCGGCATCACCTCGTGTGACGCCGTCGCCAACGGCATCGTGACCGCACTCAACATGCTCGGCGACGAGGCCAACAAGCCGCTCGTGGTGCGCCTGGACGGCAACAACGTCGACGAAGGCCGGCGCATCCTGGCCCAGGCCAACCACCCGCTGGTGATCCAGGCCGACACGATGGACGCCGGAGCCGACAAAGCCGCCGAGCTGGCGAACAAGTAAGGGAGCCAACACATGTCGATCTTCCTGAATAAGGATTCCAAGGTCATCGTCCAGGGCATCACCGGCGGCGAGGGTACCAAGCACACCGCGCTGATGCTGAAGGCCGGCACCCAGGTGGTGGGCGGGGTGAACGCCCGCAAGGCGGGCACCACCGTCTCGCACGTCGACCCGGTCGGCAAGGACGTCGAGCTGCCGGTGTTCGCCACCGTCGCGGAAGCGATGAAGGAGACCGGCGCCGACGTGTCCGTCGTCTTCGTGCCGCCGAAGTTCGCCAAGGACGCGATCATCGAGGCGATCGACGCCGAGATCCCGCTGCTGGTCGTCATCACCGAGGGAATTCCGGTGCAGGACACCGCTTATGCGTGGGCCTACAACGTCGACAAAGGGCAGAAGACCCGCATCATCGGGCCGAACTGTCCCGGGATCATCACGCCGGGCGAGGCGCTGGCCGGTATCACGCCGGCCAACATCACCGGCCCGGGCCCGGTCGGCCTGGTGTCCAAGTCGGGCACGCTGACCTACCAAATGATGTACGAGCTGCGCGATTTCGGGTTCACCACCTCGATCGGCATCGGCGGCGACCCGGTGATCGGGACGACGCACATCGACGCCATCGAGGCGTTCGAGAAGGACCCCGACACCAAGGTCATCGTGATGATCGGTGAGATCGGCGGCGACGCCGAGGAGCGCGCGGCCGACTACATCAAGGCCAACGTCTCCAAACCGGTCGTCGGCTACGTCGCGGGATTCACCGCCCCGGAAGGCAAGACGATGGGCCACGCCGGTGCCATCGTGTCCGGCTCGTCGGGCACCGCGGCCGCCAAGAAGGAAGCCCTGGAGGCCGCCGGCGTCAAGGTGGGCAAGACCCCGTCGGAGACGGCGGCCCTGGCGCGGGAGATCCTGCAGAGCCTGTAGTTCCAATCGAGACCGCGGTTTCGTTCCGTCCCCGTCCATCGGTTAGCCTGTCGAACTAACAGTTGCCAGGAGGTTCGTCATGCCGGTGGATCCGCGTACTCCGGTGCTCGTTGGGGTCGGACAGTTCACCGAGCGCATCGACGACCCCGACTATCGGGGCATGTCGGCGGTCGACCTCGCGACCGCGGCCACGCAGGCGGCTCTCGCGGACGTCGGCGCCAGAGGCGTTGCCAAGGCCGTCGACACGGTCTTCGGGCTACGGCAGTTCGAGATCTCCGGACCTATGCCGGCGACCCTGGGTAAGTCCAACAACTACCCGCGTTCGGTGATGAAGCGGCTGGGCGGCGACCCGGCCCGCGTGGTACTCGAACCGGTCGGGGGGCAGGGCCCGCAGAAGCTGGTCACCGAGGCGGGCAACACGATCGCGGCCGGCGCAGCTGATGTCGTGCTGATCATGGGCTCCGAGCCGGGGTCGACGGCTCGTTACTTCGCGAACCGTGATGACAAGCCGGACTTCACCGAACACGTCGAGGGTCGGCTGGAGGATCGCGGCCACCAGATTTCCAGCTATATCGACGAATACACGATCCAGCACGGCTTGACCGGCGCACCCGTGCAGTACGGGCTGCTGGAGAACGCCCGGCGCGCACGCCTTAGGCGGGGGGTGGCCGACTATCGGCGCGAAATGGCCGAACTGTTCGCCCCGATGTCGAAAGTGGCTGCCAAGAACCCGTTTTCGTCATCGCCGGTCGAACGGTCGATCGACGAGATCATCACTATCACCGACGACAACCGGATGATCAGTGACCCGTATCCGCGTCTGCTCGTCGCCCGTGACCAGGTCAACCAGGGCGCCGCGGCGGTGCTGATGTCGGTGGAGGCGGCGAGGAGCCTCGGGGTGGCCGAGGACAACTGGGTTTATCTGCACGGCCATTCGGACATGGTCGAGCAGGCGATGCTCGACCGCGCCGACCTGGGCGCCAGCCCGGCCGCCGTCCATGCGGCGCACGAAGCGTTGCGGGTGGCCGGAATCGGTGTCGACGACATCGCCACCTTCGATCTGTACAGCTGCTTTCCGTTTCCGGTGTTCGTCATCTGCGAAGCCCTGGGCATCGACGGCGACGACCCGCGCGGCCTGACCCTCACCGGAGGGTTGCCGTATTTCGGCGGCCCCGGCAACAGCTATTCGCTGCACGGCATCGCCGAGACGGTCGCCCAGATGCGGGACAGGCCAGGGGAATTCGGGTTCGTCGGTGCCAACGGCGGCATCATGAGCAAGTACTCGGTCGGTATCTACTCGACCACGCCGGTGGAGTGGCGCGCCGACAACTGTGCGGAGCTGAACAAGGAGGTCGCCGCGCTGCCCAAGGTCGACGTCACGAAAAAGCCGGACGGTGCGGCAACCATCGAGACGTACTCCGTGCGCTACGACTGGCCGGTCCGCACCGGCATCATCGTCGGCAGGCTCGCCGCGGACCACACGCGATTCATGGCCACCACCGACGACGACGATCTCGTGGCTTTGATGTGCGACGGCGACCCACTCGGTGCGGAGATCTTCGTGTGGTCAACCGACAACGGCAATCGGGCTTCGCTGGGGTAGACCCGGTCGGACTCCCGCCGCCGGCCGCGCGACACATAAACCACGGAGGCGACACGCCGTGGACGGTCGCCGTGGTTTATGTCTCGCGGGGGTGAATGACGTCGGGGGTGGACCCGGGCGTTAAACCAGGGCGGCCAGCTTGCCCGCCAGCCGCTCGACGTAGGCGGCGACCTCGTCCTCGGACTTGTCCGGCAGGCCGAACAGCACCTCGGTCACCCCCAGCTCGGCCCACTTGGCCAGCTTCTCGGGGATCGGCTTGAAGTCCAGCGCCACGATCTGCGGGGCGCCGTCGCGGCCGGCGGCCGCCCAGATGTCCTGCAACAACTTCACCGGCTCGTCGATGTCGAAGTCGCGCGGCGTGGTGATCCAGCCGTCGGCACTGCGGGCGATCCACTTGAAGTTCTTCTCGTTGCCCGCGGCACCCACCAGCACCGGAATGTGCGGCTGCACGGGCTTGGGCCAGGCCCAGCTCGGGCCGAACTTGACGAACTCGCCGTTGTAGGAGGCTTCCTCTTGGGTCCACAGCGCGCGCATCGCTTCGAGGTACTCGCGCAGGCAGGTGCGGCGGCGTCCGGCCGGCACGCCGTGGTCGGCGAGCTCGTCGGTGTTCCAGCCGAACCCGACGCCCAGGCTCACCCGTCCGCCGGACAGGTGGTCGAGGGTGGCAATGCTTTTCGCCAACGTGATCGGGTCGTGTTCGACGGGCAGCGCGACCGCCGTGGACAGCCGCACCCGCGAGGTGACGGCAGACGCCGCGCCCAGACTTACCCATGGGTCTAGCGTCCGCATGTAGCGGTCGTCGGGCAGCGACGCGTCGCCCGTCGTCGGGTGCGCCGCCTCCCGCTTGATCGGGATGTGCGTGTGTTCTGGCACGTAAAAGGTCGTGAAGCCGTGTTCGTCGGCAAGCTTCGCCGCCGACGCCGGAGAGATGCCGCGGTCGCTGGTAAAGAGCACAAGCCCGTAATCCATGGGGAGAATTAGAACGTGTTCTACCTCCGCTGAGCAAGCGGCCGCCGCGCCTGCCGTCCCGGGCGAGGCCCGCGGCACGGATCGCGGTCCAAGCCGGTGGCCACGGCACGGGCGTTCCGAAGTGCGCTAGCGTGGTTGATCGATCGCGTCGCAACGCAACCGCCGGGCACGGCGTTTATGGAACGGCGCGCCCGCAAGCACAGCGTCGCGACCCGACCGTCGCGCCCGGCAAGGCACTTCACAGGCAAAGCAACAGGAGGAGCCAATGACCTACTCGCCCGGTAGCCCCGGATACCAACCCTCGCCGCAGGGCGGCTCCTACGCAGGCGGCACTCCGTCGTTCACCAAGGACGACGACGGCGCCACCAAGCTCCCGCTCTACCTGAACATCGCGGTGGTCGTGCTCGGCCTGGCGGTGTATCTGCTGAACTTCGGGCCGACGTTCACCATCGGCGCCGACCTGGGCCCGGGCGTCGGCGGACGCGCCGGGGACGCCGGCACCGCGGTCATCGTGGCGGTCCTGGCCGCACTGCTGGCCGGCCTGAGCCTGGTGCCCAAGGCCAAGAACTACGCCGGCATCGTCGCGGTCATCGCGGTCCTCGGGGCGTTGCTGGCCATCACCGAGACCATCAACCTGCCCACCGGCGTCTCGATCGGCTGGGCGATGTGGCCCCTGGTGGCGTGCGCCGTGCTGCAGGCGATCGCCGCCGTCGTCGCCGTGTTGTTGGAGGCGGGCGTGATCACGGCGCCGGCGCCGCGGCCCAAGTACGACCCCTACGCCCAGTACGGCCAGTACGGGCAGTACGGGCAATACGGCCAGCAGCCCTATTACGGTCAGCCCGGCCAGCAGCAGTCCCCGCAGCATCCGGGATACGGCTCGCAGTACGGGGGTTATCCCAGCCAGGCCCCGACCCAAACCGCCGTCCAGACGGGCGGTTTCGGCGCCCAGCCCGCGCCGCAGTCCGGCCCCCAGCAGGCCGCGCAGCAAGGGCCGTCCACGCCGCCGACGGGGTTCCCCAGCTTCAGCCCGCCGCCCGCGGCCGGTGCGGGCTCCGAGGGTTCGGCGCCCAATTACTCCGGCCAGCCCGGCCAGCAGCCCTACGGCCAGGAGCAGCAGCCGCCTTCGTCGCCGTCTGGTCCAGCGCCGTCCTAACCGTGCGGTTCCGCGCCTAGTCGGGACGTGCGCCGAGAGTGACACGGGTGGAAAACAACCGGCCGGCGGGCGCTCGCCAGGCTCGTGACCTTGTCCGGGTCGCATTCGGCCCTGCGGTGGTGGCCCTGGTCGTCATCGCCGCGGTCACGCTGTTGCAGTTGTTGATCGCCAACAGCGACATGACCGGCGCGTTGGGCGCGATCGCGAGCATGTGGCTCGGCGTCCACCAGGTGCCGATTTCGATCGGCGGCCGCGAACTGGGCGTGATGCCGCTGCTGCCGGTGCTGTTGATGATCTGGGCCACCGCGCGCAGCACGGCCCGCGCCACGTCGCCGTATTCCTCGTGGCTGGTGATCCGCTGGGTCGTCGCGTCGGCCCTCGGGGGTCCCCTGCTGATCGCCGCGATCGCCTTGGCGGTCATCCACGACGCGTCGTCGGTGATCACCGAGCTGCAAACGCCCAGCGCCCTGCGCGCGTTCGCCAGCGTTCTGGTGGTGCACGCCATCGGTGCCGCGTTCGGCGTGTGGTCGCGGGTGGGACGACGGGCCTTGGCGGCGTCGCCGCTGCCGCTGTGGCTGGGCGACGCCCTGCGCGCCGCGTCCGCCGGCGTGCTGGCGTTATTCGGGCTCTCCGGCTTGGTCACCGCCGCCTCGCTGGTGGTGCATTGGGCGACGATGCAGGACCTCTACGGGATCACCGAATCGATATTCGGCCAGTTCAGCCTCACCGTGCTGTCGATGTTGTACGCGCCGAACGTCATCGTCGGCACGTCAGCAATGGCGGTCGGGTCCAGCGCTCACCTCGGCTTCGCGACGTTCAGTTCGTTCACCGTCTTCGGGGGCGACATCCCGGCGCTGCCGATCCTGGCCGCGGCCCCCAGGCCGCCGCTCGGGCCGGTGTGGGTCGCCCTGCTCATCATCGGCGCCTCGTCCGGGGTGGTGGTCGGGCAGCAATGCGCCCGTCGCGCGCTGCCGCTGATCCCGGCGATGGGCAAGCTCCTGGTCGCGTCGGCCGTCGGCGCGTTGGCGATGTGCCTGCTCGCATACGGCGGCAGCGGGCGGCTGGGCAACTTCGGCGATGTCGGCGTCGACCAGGGCGCCTTGTTGATCGGGGTGTTCTTCTGGTTCTCGGTCGTCGGCGGCATCACGCTGGTGATGAGCGGCGGCGTCAGGGCCCGGCCCCGCCGGCCCAGGCCCGCGCCGGCCGCCGCGGAAGAACCGGCGGACTTTGCCGAGGTCTTCGAAGAGCCGGACGCCGACGCCGACGACGAGCCGCCGGTCGGACCTCCCGACCACGACGACGTCGACGGGCCTGGCGCACCGGTCAGCGACGACGACGCATCGCTGGGCGACGACGTCGGCGCCCCGCCGCCCGACGACGCGGAGCCGAGCGCGACCGACCGCGAGTCCGGCGAGTAGCTGCCACTAGGCTCTGTGCTTGTGGCCGAACCGCTCCATGTGCCCCCGAGTGCGCCGGCACGGGTGGTGGTGCTGGCATCGGGCACCGGATCACTGCTGAGCTCGCTGCTCGATGCCGCCGTCGGCGAGTACCCGGCCCGCGTGGTCGCCGTCGGCGCCGATCGCGACTGCCTGGCCACCGAGATCGCCGCGCGGGCGGCGCTGCCGACCTTCACCGCCCGGCTCGGCGACCATCCCGGCCGCGCCGCCTGGGACGCGGCCATCACCGAAGCCACCGCCGCGCACTCACCCGACTTGGTCGTGTCGGCGGGCTTCATGAAAATACTTGGACCACAGTTCCTTTCGCGCTTCTATGGACGGATCATCAACACCCATCCGGCGTTGTTGCCGGCGTTCCCGGGTGCGCACGGAGTGGCCGACGCGTTGGCCTACGGCGTCAAGGTCACGGGTTGTACGGTGCATCTGGTGGACGCCGGGACGGACACCGGGCCGATCTTGGCCCAGCAATCCGTGCCGGTGCTCGACGGCGACAGCGAAGAGACCCTGCATGAACGCATCAAGGTCACCGAACGGAAGCTCCTGGTGGACGTGGTGGCCGAGATCGCGACCGGAGGCCTGACCCTGGTCGGAAGAACAGCGTCGATCGGACGAAAGGCGACCACACGATGAGCACCGACGACTGGCCGGAGACGGCGAAAAGGCCGATCCGCCGCGCGTTGATCAGCGTCTACGACAAGACCGGCCTGGTCGACCTCGCCCGGGGCCTGACGGACGCGGGCGTCGAGATCGTCTCGACCGGATCGACGGCGAAGACCATTGCCGACAAAGGCATTCCGGTCACCCGGGTGGAGGAGCTGACCGGCTTTCCCGAGGTGCTCGACGGCCGGGTCAAGACGCTGCACCCCCGGGTGCACGCCGGCCTGCTCGCCGACCTCCGCAAACCCGAGCACGCCGCGGCGCTCGAGGAACTCGGTGTCGCCGCCTTCGAACTCGTCGTCGTCAACCTGTATCCGTTCAGCGAGACGGTCGATTCCGGCGCCAGCATCGACGAGTGCGTCGAGCAGATCGACATCGGCGGGCCGTCGATGGTCCGCGCGGCCGCGAAAAACCATCCCAGCGTGGCGGTGGTCGTCGACCCGCGCGGTTACGACGGCGTGCTCGCCGCGGTGCGGCACGGCGGCTTCACCCTTGCGGAGCGGAAAAAGCTGGCGGCGCTCGCTTTTCAGCACACCGCGGAGTATGACATCGCCGTCGCGGGCTGGATGGAGTCGACGCTGGCGCCCGAACACCCGCCGACCGCGTTCCCCAAGTGGTTGGGGCGCAGCTGGACCCGATCGACGATGCTGCGCTACGGCGAGAACCCGCATCAGCAGGCGGCGCTCTACGCCGACCCCGGCGCCTGGCCGGGGCTGGCGCAGGCCGAGCAGCTGCACGGAAAAGAGATGTCGTACAACAACTTCACCGACGCGGACACGGCCTGGCGGGCCGCCTTCGACCACGAACAGACCTGTGTCGCGATCATCAAGCACGCCAACCCCTGTGGGATCGCGATCTCGGCGGAATCGGTGGCCGACGCGCATCGCAAGGCCCACGAATGCGATCCGCTGAGCGCCTTCGGCGGGGTCATCGCGGCCAACACCGAGGTCAGCCTCGAGATGGCCGAGTACGTGAGCACCATCTTCACCGAGGTGATCGTCGCCCCGGCCTACGCGCCGGAGGCGCTGGAAGCCCTGACGCGGAAGAAGAACATCCGGGTGCTCGTGGCCTCCGAGCCGCTGACCGGCGGCACGGAGCTGCGGCCGATCAGCGGTGGGCTGCTGGTCCAGCAACGTGACGAGCTCGACGCGCACGGCGACAATCCCGCGAACTGGACGCTGGCGACGGGATCGCCCGCCGACCCGGCCACGCTGACCGACCTGGTCTTCGCCTGGCGGGCGTGCCGCGCGGTCAAGTCCAACGCCATCGTGATCGCCGGCGGCGGCGCGACCATCGGTGTCGGCATGGGACAGGTGAACCGGGTGGACGCCGCCCGGCTCGCCGTCGAGCGGGGCGGCGACCGCGTCCGCGGCGCGGTGGCCGCGTCGGACGCGTTCTTCCCCTTCCCCGACGGACTCGAGACGCTGACCGCCGCCGGGGTCAGGGCGATCGTGCACCCCGGCGGCTCGGTCCGCGACGACGAGGTGACCGCCGCGGCAGCCAACGCCGGCGTCACGCTGTACCTCACCGGCGCCCGCCACTTCGCCCACTGAACGCTCGGCGCGTGGGGCATTCACGCAACGCGTAGCGTGGAGAGGTGCCATCACCCAGCAATCTGCCCCGCACCGTCGGTGAGCTGCGCGCCGCCGGCCATCGCGAACGGGGAGTCAAACAGGAAATTCGGGAAAACCTGCTGACCGCGTTGGCCGAGGGTGACGAGGTCTGGCCGGGCATCCTGGGTTTCGACGACACCGTCCTGCCGCAGCTGGAGCGGGCGCTCATCGCCGGGCACGACTTCGTCCTGCTCGGCGAACGCGGTCAGGGCAAGACGCGGCTCCTGCGCGCCCTGGTCGGCCTGCTCGACGAGTGGACGCCGGTGATCGCCGGGGCCGAATTGGGCGAGCATCCCTATTCGCCGATCACGCCGGAGTCCATCCGCAAGGCCGCGACCCTGGGCGACGACCTGCCGATCGAGTGGCGGCACCGCAGCGAGCGCTACACCGAGAAGCTGGCCACCCCCGACACCAGCGTCGCCGACCTGGTCGGTGACATCGACCCGATCAAGGTCGCCGAGGGCCGCAGCCTGGGAGACCCCGAGACCATCGCCTACGGCCTGATCCCGCGTGCACACCGCGGCATCGTCGCGGTCAACGAGCTGCCCGACCTCGCCGAGCGCATCCAGGTGTCGATGCTCAACGTCATGGAGGAGCGCGACATTCAGGTGCGCGGGTACACCCTGCGCCTGCCGCTGGACGTGTTGGTGGTCGCCAGCGCCAACCCCGAGGACTACACCAACCGCGGCCGCATCATCACCCCGCTTAAGGACCGGTTCGGCGCGGAGATCCGCACGCACTACCCGCTGGAGCTCGACGCCGAGGTCGGCGTCATCGTCCAGGAGGCGCATCTGTCCGCGCAGGTCCCCGACTACCTGATGCAGGTGATCGCCCGGTTCGCCCGGTATCTGCGGGAATCCAACTCGGTCGACCAACGCTCCGGGGTGTCGGCGCGGTTCGCGATCGCCGCGGCCGAGACCGTGGCCGCCGCCGCCCGGCACCGCGGCGCGGTGCTGGGGGAGACGGATCCGGTGGCCCGCGTGGTCGACCTCGGCACGGTGATCGACGTGCTGCGCGGCAAGCTGGAATTCGAGTCCGGTGAGGAGGGCCGCGAGCAGGCGGTGCTCGAGCACCTGCTGCGCCGGGCGACGGCCGACACCGCGTCGCGGGTGCTCGGCGGCATCGACGTCGGGTCCTTGGTTTCCGCGGTCGAGGGCGGTTCGGCGGTCACGACCGGCGAGCGAGTGTCGGCCAAGGACGTGCTGGCCGCGGTTCCCACGTTGCCGGTGGTGGACAAGATCGCCGCCAAGGTCAACGCCCAGTCCGAGGGTGAGCGCGCCGCGGCACTGGAGCTCGCCCTGGAAGCGTTGTATTTGGCCAAGAGGATCGACAAGGTGTCCGGGGAGGGCCAAACCGTCTATGGCTAAACCCGTCTCGAGGGGGCATTCGTCGCGCTATTCGGCGTACACCGGCGGGCCGGACCCGCTGGCCCCGCCGGTGGATCTGCGCGAGGCCCTCGAGCAGATCGGGCAGGACGTGATGGCGGGCACGTCGCCGCGCCGCGCGCTGTCCGAGCTGCTGCGCCGCGGCACCAAGAACACACCCGGCGCCGACCGGCTGGCGGCCGAGGCGAACCGGCGCCGGCGGGAGTTGTTGCGCCGCAACAACTTGGACGGCACGCTGCAGGAGATCAAGAAGCTGCTCGATGAGGCGGTGCTGGCCGAGCGCAAGGAGCTGGCGCGCGCGCTCGACGACGACGCCCGGTTCGGTGAACTGCAGCTCGACGCCCTGCCGTCGTCGCCGGCCAAGGCCGTTCAAGAGCTCTCCGACTACAACTGGCGCAGCAACGAGGCGCGCGAAAAGTACGACCAGATCAAGGATTTGCTCGGCCGCGAAATGCTGGATCAGCGTTTCGCAGGCATGAAGGAGGCGCTCGAGGGCGCCACCGACGAGGACCGTCAGCGGGTCAACGACATGCTGAACGATCTCAACGACCTGCTGGACAAGCATGCCCGCGGCGAGGACACTCAGCAGGATTTCCAGGACTTCATGGACAAACACGGCGAGTTCTTCCCGGAGAACCCCCGCAATGTCGACGAGCTGCTGGACTCGCTGGCCAAGCGCGCCGCGGCCGCGCAGCGCTTCCGCAACAGCCTGAGCCCGGACCAGCGTGCCGAACTGGATGCGTTGGCGCAGCAGGCATTCGGCTCCCCGTCGCTGATGCAGGCTCTGAACCGGCTGGACGCGCATCTGCAGGCTGCCCGGCCGGGGGAGGACTGGACGGGATCCGAACAGTTCTCCGGCGACAACCCGTTCGGGATGGGGGAAGGCACCCAGGCGATTTCGGACATCGCCGAGCTCGAGCAGCTGGCCGAGCAGCTCTCGCAGAGTTATCCCGGTGCCACCATGGACGACGTCGATCTCGATGCGCTGGCACGCCAACTCGGCGACCAGGCCGCCGTGGACGCGCGCACGCTGGCCGAATTGGAACGCGCACTTGTCAATCAGGGCTTTCTGGACCGGGGTTCCGACGGCCAGTGGCGGCTCTCGCCGAAGGCCATGCGCAGGCTCGGTGAGACCGCGCTACGCGATGTGGCGCAACAGCTTTCCGGGCGACGCGGCGAGCGGGACCACCGGCGCGCGGGCGCGGCAGGTGAGCTCACCGGCGCCACCCGGCCGTGGCAGTTCGGCGACACCGAGCCGTGGAACATCTCGCGCACGCTCACCAACGCGGTGCTGCGGCAGGCGGGAACGGCCAGCCTGGACACCACCGGGTCGCTGAACATCACCGTCGACGACGTCGAGGTCTCCGAGACCGAGACGCGCACCCAGGCCGCGGTGGCGCTGCTGGTGGACACCTCGTTCTCGATGGTGATGGAGAATCGCTGGCTGCCGATGAAGCAGACGGCGCTGGCGCTGAATCACCTGGTGTGCACCCGATTTCGCTCGGACGCCTTACAGATCATCGCATTCGGCCGATACGCCCGGACGGTGACGGCCGCCGAGCTCACCGGCCTCGAGGGCGTCTACGAGCAGGGCACCAACCTGCATCACGCTCTGGCGCTGGCCGGTCGGCACCTGCGGCGGCATCCCAACGCGCAGCCCGTCGTGCTGGTGGTGACCGACGGTGAGCCCACCGCCCACCTGGAGGACTTCGACGGCGACGGCACGACCGTGTTCTTCGATTACCCGCCGCACCCGCGGACCATCGCGCACACGGTGCGCGGGTTCGACGACATGGCCCGCCTCGGCGCGCAGATCACCATCTTCCGGTTGGGCAGCGACCCCGGCCTGGCCCGCTTCATCGACCAGGTCGCCCGGCGCGTCGAGGGACGCGTCGTGGTCCCCGATCTCGACGGCCTGGGCGCGGCCGTGGTGGGCGACTACCTCCGGTCTCGCCGCCGCTAGCCCCTCGCGGGGATAGGTGCGCGCCCGACCGGGTACATGGACCGGAGAAGGAGGAGATGCATGAGCAAGGTTCCCACGATCGAACTCAACGACGGTGTGCGCATTCCGCAGCTCGGCTTCGGCGTTTTTCAGATCAAGCCCGACGAGACGGCGGCGGCGGTCAAGACCGCGTTGGAGATCGGCTACCGGCACATCGACACCGCCGAGATGTACGGCAATGAAAAGCAAGTGGCGCAAGGCATCCGCGACGCCGGTCTCGACCGCGCCGACGTGTTCGTCACCAGCAAGCTCAACAACGGCTTTCACAAACCCGACGACGCGCGCCGCGCCTTCGACCGGACACTGCAGGCTCTGGATTCCGACTACGTCGACCTGTTTCTCATTCACTGGCCGCTGCCCACTCTTTACGACGGTGACTTCGTCTCGACCTGGAAGGTTCTCGAAGAGTTCGCGCGCGACGGGCGCGCCCGCAGCATCGGCGTGTCGAATTTTCAAGTCGCACACCTTCAGCGGCTCGCCGAAGAAACCGACACCGTCCCGTCGGTCAACCAGATCGAGCTTCATCCGTACTTCGGTAACACGGAGGTTCGGTCGTACGGGCGCGAGCACGGCATCGCCACCGAGGCGTGGGCGCCGATCGCTCAGGGCAAGGTGCTCGACGACGCGGTGATCAACCGCATCGCCGCGGCGCGCGGCAAATCAGCGGCGCAGGTGGTGTTGCGCTGGCACATTCAGCGCGGCGACATCGTGTTCCCCAAGTCGGTGACGCCGGAGCGGGTCCAGGAGAACTTCGAGCTTTTCGACTTCGAGCTGGACGACTCCGACATGGACGCGATCTCGGCCCTGGACAAGGGTGAAGCCGGCAGGAACGGGCCCAACCCCGACAAGTTCGACTACGTGCCCGGCTGACGCTAATCGCGCGGCCGGCGGGCCTTGCGAATGATGCCGACAGCGCCCCACAGCGAGAAGCCGCGGATGTTCACCTTGGGTGCGCCCGGGGTGCCCTGGCCGAGGACGCTGCGGTCGAAGTTGCCCATGACGCCGCGGCCGTGGATCTCGACGTTCACTTCGGGCGGCAGCAAAATCTTCGTCGCCCCCATGATCGACATCGCGTGGATGTCGACCTCTGTCGACGTGAAGTCGGCGTAACGCAGATCCACCACGCCGTTGCCCCAGAAGGCGAAGGTGGTGAGCTTCTTGGGCACGTTCCACCGGCCGCGCCGTTCGAAGCCGCTCAACAGGGCCAGCAGCAGCGTGGACGGCGCCGGGTTCGGCTTGGCACCGCGGCGCAGGTTGATCTGTGAGCCCGGCAGATCCGCCCGCAGCTGGTCCAGCTCCTCGTACGTGGTCGCCGCGTACGCCCTGGTCAGGCGGTCTTCGTAGTCCTTCATCTGCAGCCGGCCCTGCTCGGCCGCATACGCCAGCAACTGTGCGAGCTGGATGCGATCAGTGTCGGCCGCGCGCGACGATTCGTCGCGCGTGTCCTTCGCGTCGCGTTGCGCAGAGTTGCTCATTACCCACGAGCCTACGACGTCCGGGTCTTGGTGCAAGACGATTGGTCAAACTGCAACCTTGCGCCGCGCCGGCAGGCTTGCCCGGCCGCCTTTGTTTGACACCTGGCTAACTTGCCCAGCTCGGGGGGCGCTTTTGCAGGAACGCCAGCATGCCCTCGCGCGCTTCGTCGGACACGAAGAGCCGGGCCGATTCTTCGGCGAGGCGCTCGGCGTCGCGGTCGAACCCTTCCAGCACCGCAGCCGTGGTCAACGCCTTGGAGGCGGCCAGCCCCTGGGGCGAACCGCGGCCCACGTCGGCGAGCAGCGCAGCCACCGCCGCGTCGACGTCGTCGGCGGCCATCGTGATCAGCCCGATCGCCGCCGCTTCGTCGGCCCCGAAAGTCTCGCCGGTCAGGTAGTAGCGCGCCGCCGCGCGCGGCGCCAGCTTCGGCAGCAGCGTGAGCGAGATGACCGCGGGGGCGACGCCGATCCGGGCCTCGGTCAGGGCGAAGGTGCTGCGCGGTCCGGCGACGGCGATATCGCACGCGCCGACGAGTCCGAACCCGCCCGCGCGGACGTGCCCGTTGATCGCGGCGATCACCGGCAGGGCCGAGGAGACGATGGCCCGCATCACCGCGGTCATCTCGCGGGCCCGGGCGACGGCCATCTCGAAGGGGTCGTCCCCCGAGCCGGCCGCACTGAGGTCCGCGCCCGCGCAGAACGTGTTGCCGGTATGCCCCAGCACCACCGCGCGCACGGCGGGGTCCGTCGCGGCGTCACGCAAGCCCTGATGCAGCTGCTCGACGAGCGTGGTCGACAGCGCGTTGCGGTTGTGGGGCGAGTCCAGCGTCAGCCGCGCGAACGGTCCGCCGGTATCGGCCGGACCGGCGTAGTCGACCAGCGTTTCCATCAGTACGACCGGGGCAGGCCCAGCGACGTCTGCGCCACGAAATTGAGCACCATCTCGCGGCTGACGGGGGCGATCCGCCCGAGCCTGGCCGAGGCGAGCATGGCGGCCACGCCGTACTCCTTGGTCAGCCCGTTGCCGCCCATCGATTGCACGGCCTGGTCGACCGAGCGCGTAGCCGCCTCGGCGGCAGCGTATTTGGCCATGTTGGCCGCCTCCGCCGCACCCGCGTCGTCGCCGCTGTCGTACAGCGCGGCGGCCTTCTGCATCATCAGCTTGGCCAGTTGCACCTCGATGTGGCACTGCGCCAACGGGTGCGACAGTCCTTGGTGTGCGCCGATCGGCGTGCCCCACACCTGCCGGGTCTTGACGTAGTCGGCGGCCTTCTCCAGAGCGAACCGTCCCATCCCGACCGAGCTGGCGGCGCCCATGATCCGCTCGGGGTTCAGGCCCGCGAACAGCTGCGCGATCGCGGCGTCCTCGGAACCGACCAGCGCGTCCGCCGGCAGCCGGACATCGTCGAGGAAGACCTGGAACTGCCGTTCGGGGCTGATCAGCTCCATTTCGATTGGCGTATAGGTGAATCCGGGGGCATCGGTGGGCACCACGAACAGGGCCGGCCGCAGCTTTCCGGTCTTAGCCTCCTCGGTGCGGCCCACCACCAGGACGGCCTGCGCCTGGTCGATGCCCGAGATGTAGACCTTCTGACCCTTGAGGATCCAGTCGCCGCCGTCGCGCCGGGCGGTGGTGGTGATCTTGTGCGAGTTGGAGCCCGCGTCGGGCTCGGTGATCGCGAAGGCCATCGTCAGGGTGCCGTCGGCGATGCCGGGAATCCAGCGTTTCTTCTGCTCCTCGGTGCCGAACTTGCTGATGATCGTGCCGTTGATGGCCGGCGAGACGACCATCAGGAGCAGCGCGCTGCCCGCCGCCGCCATTTCCTCCATCACCAGGGACAGCTCGTACATGCCGGCGCCGCCGCCGCCGTACTCTTCGGGCAGGTTCACCCCGAGGAAGCCGAGCTTGCCCGCCTCCGACCACAATTCGTCGGTGTGTTCGTGCGCCCGGGCCTTTTTCAGGTAGTACTCGCTGCCGTAGTTGGCGGCCCAGGCGGCCACCGACTTACGCAGGGCCTGCCGCTCTTCGCTTTCAATGAAGCTGGTGTCGGTCATGCTGGATCTCCTTCTGCTTGCGGCGCCTCGACGCGCGCCAACACGGTGCCCACCTCGACTTGCTGGCCGGTCTGGACGTTGAGTTCGGCGAGGACGCCGTCGGTCGGCGCGGTGATGGTGTGTTCCATCTTCATGGCCTCGAGCCAGATCAAAGCCTGCCCGGCATTGACGGCGTCGCCGACCGCGGCGCCGATCCGGATCACGTTCCCTGGCATGGGCGCGACCAGCGAACCCTGTTCGACGGCCGAGCCGGGCTCCGGGAAGCGCGACAGCGCGACCAGGCGGACGGGCCCCCGCGCCGAGTCGATGTAGACGTCGTCACCGTATCGAGCGACCGTAAAGCCGCAAGCCACCCCGGAGCCGTCAGCCAGCACGACCTCGCCCGGCGTGGCCGAGACCAGCCGCACCTGCTCGTCGTGCGCCAACAGCAATCCCGATCTGCCGAAACGGTATTCGACTTGGTGCTCGCCGCCGTCGGCGTCGCGGTAACTCTTCACCTGGTAGCCGGAGGCCAGGTTGCGCCAGCCGCTGGGCAGCGATCCCAGGACGGGGGCCCCCGCGCGGTTGCGCGCGGCGTCGGCGAGCGCGGCGGCGATCGCCGACAACCGGACGGTGTCGCCACCGGCGAGCGGCGCCGAGAGTTCCTGCAGTCCGTGCGTGTCGAAAAACGCGGTGTCGGTGGCGCCGTCGAGAAATGCGGGGTGGCGCAGCACGTTGACCAGCAGCTCGCGGTTGGTGCGCAGGCCGTGCAACCGGGTGCGGGCGAGCGCATCGGCGAGCACCAGCGCCGCTTGCCGGCGCGTCGGCGCGTACGAGATGACCTTGGCCAGCATCGGGTCGTAGTGAATGGACACCGTGGATCCGGCGACGACGCCCGAATCGAGGCGGATGCCCGTTCGGTGCCCAAGCGTGCGGAATTGCGACTGGACCGCCGGCACGTCGATGCGGTGCACGCGGCCCGCCTGCGGCTGCCAGCCCTGGGCGGGATCCTCGGCGTAGAGGCGGGCCTCGATCGAATGCCCTTGCGCGGCGGGTGGTTCGGCGTCGAGGCGATCGCCGTTGGCGACGGCGATCTGCAGTTCGACGAGGTCGAGCCCGGTGGTCTCCTCGGTCACCGGATGCTCGACCTGCAGCCGGGTGTTCATCTCCAGGAAGTAGAACTCGCCGTCATCGTCGGCGAGGAATTCGACGGTTCCGGCGCCCGTGTATCCGATCGCCCCGGCTGCGAGCCGGGCCGCGTCGAAGAGCTTGGCCCGCATGGCAGGGGTGCGCTCGACCAGGGGAGAGGGGGCCTCCTCGATGATCTTCTGGTGCCGGCGCTGAATCGAGCATTCCCGTTCTCCGACGGCCCAGACCGTGCCATGCGTGTCAGCCATGACCTGAACCTCGATGTGGTGCCCAGTGGGCAGGTAGCGCTCGCAGAACACGGTCGGGTCGCCGAACGCGGACTGCGCCTCACGGCGGGCCGCTTCCACTTCGCCTGCGAGAGCGGACAATTCGCGCACCACCCGCATCCCGCGGCCGCCACCGCCGGCGGAGGCCTTGACCAGCACCGGAAGCTGCGCCTGGGTCACCGTCTCGGGGTCGAGCTCGTCGAGCACCGGAACGCCGGCGGCGGCCATCAGCTTCTTGGACTCGATCTTGGAACCCATGGCCCGCACCGCATCGACCGGCGGTCCGATCCACGTCAGGCCCGCGCCCTGCACGGTCGCCGCGAAATCGGCGTTCTCCGAGAGGAACCCGTACCCCGGATGCACAGCGTCGGCGCCCGCGGCGCGGGCGGCCGCGATGATCGCTTCGGCGTTGAGGTAGTCGTTGGTCTTGGCCAGCCGCACCCGGGCGTCGGCCTCGGCGACATGGGGCGCGTCGGCGTCGGGGTCCGTGTAGACGGCGACGGTGCCCAGGCCCAGCCGCCGGCAGGTGGCGAAGACCCGCCGGGCGATCTCGCCGCGGTTGGCGACCAGCACTCGAGTAACCATGGGGCTCACATCCGGAAGACGCCGAAGTTCGACGTCCCCTTGATCGGGCCATTGGCAATGGCGGACAAACACATTCCCAAGACGGTGCGGGTGTCGCGCGGGTCGATCACCCCGTCGTCGTAGAGCATCCCGGACAGGACCAACGGCAGCGACTCGGCCTCGATCTGCCCCTCGACGGCGGCCCGCATCGCGGCGTCCGCCTCCTCGTCGACCTGCTGACCCCGCGCTTCGGCGGCGGCCCGCGCCACGATCGACAAGACGCCGGCAAGCTGAGCGCCGCCCATCACCGCGGATTTCGCGCTGGGCCAGGCGAACAGGAACCTGGGGTCGTAGGCGCGGCCGCACATGCCGTAGTGGCCCGCGCCGTAGGAGGCGCCGATCAACAGCGAGATGTGCGGGACGGTCGAGTTGGAGACGGCGTTGATCATCATCGAGCCGTGCTTGATCATCCCGCCCTCCTCGTAGTCTTTGCCCACCATGTAGCCGGTGGTGTTGTGCAGGAACAACAGCGGGGTGTTGGAGCGGTTGGCCAGCTGGATGAATTGGGTAGCCTTCTGTGACTCCTCGCTGAAGAGCACGCCGCGCGCGTTGGCCAGGATGCCCAGCGGATAGCCGTGCAGCCGGGCCCACCCGGTCACCAGCGACGACCCGTACATGGCCTTGAATTCGTCGAATTCGGAGCCGTCGACGATGCGGGCGATCACCTCGCGGGGGTCGAACGGGATACGCAGGTCCGCGGGCACGATGCCGATCAGCTCCTCGGCGTCGAACAACGGATCCGCGACCGGCCCGGGCGCGGGGCCCCCTTTGCGCCAGTTCAGCCGGGCGACGATGCGGCGCCCGATGCGGATGGCGTCGAGCTCGTCGACGGCGAAGTAATCCCCCAAACCGGAGACGCGGGAATGCATTTCGGCGCCGCCCAACGACTCGTCGTCGGACTCCTCGCCGGTGGCCATCTTGACCAGTGGGGGACCGGCCAGGAACACCTTCGACCGCTCCTTGATCATCACCACGTGGTCGGACATGCCGGGAATGTAGGCGCCGCCGGCGGTCGAGTTGCCGAAGACCAGGGCGATGGTGGGGATGCCGGCCGCCGACAGGCGGGTGAGGTCGCGGAACATCCGCCCGCCGGGGATGAAGATCTCCTTCTGGGTGGGCAGGTCCGCCCCGCCCGATTCCACCAGCGAGATGACCGGCAGCCGGTTTTCGAACGCGATCTGGTTGGCCCGCAAGATCTTCTTCAGCGTCCACGGGTTGCTGGTGCCGCCCTTGACGGTCGGGTCGTTGGCGACGATCAGGCATTCCACGCCGGACACCACTCCGATGCCGGTGACGGTGCTGGCGCCGACGGTGAACGCGCTGCCGTAGGCCGCCAGCGGGCTGAGCTCGAGGAAGGGGGAATCGGGGTCGACGAGCAGCTCGATGCGTTCCCGGGCGGTCAGCTTGCCTCGGCCGTGGTGGCGCTCGACGTACTTGGGCCCGCCACCCGCAAGCGCTTTGGCGAGCTCGGCGTCGATCTCCTCGAGCCGGGAAGTCGCCGTCGACGCCGCGTCGGTGTAGGCGGCGGATTGCGGGTCCAGCGTGGACTGCAGCACGGTCATGATTGGTATCCAAGCGTTTTCGCGGCCAGTGCGGTCAGGATTTCGGTGGTGCCGCCACCGATGCCGAGGATCCGCATGTCGCGGTATTGGCGTTCGACTTCGGATTCGGCCATGTAGCCCATCCCGCCGAACAGCTGGACGGCCTGGTTGGCCACCCATTCGCCCGCCTCGACGGCGGTGTTCTTGGCGAAACACACCTCGGCGATCAGATTCGTCTCGCCGGCCAGCTGTCGCTCGACCACGTGGCGGGAGTAGACCCGCGCGACGTCGATGCGCCGGGCCATCTCGGCCAGCGTGTTCTGCACCGACTGCCGGGAGATCAGCGGCCGACCGAAGGTTTCGCGGTCGTGGCACCACTGCACCGCCAGGTCCAGGCACCGTTGGGCGCTCGAATACGCCTGCGCGGCAAGGCCGATCCGTTCCGCGACGAAGGCCTGCGCGATCTGCAGGAATCCACTGTTCTCGGCGCCGACGAGGTTGGCCGCCGGAACTCGGGCGTCGACGAAGGACAGTTCGGCGGTATCGGAGGACCGCCACCCCATCTTGGCCAGCTTGCGGCTCACCTCGAAGCCCGGCGTTCCCTTTTCGACCACCAGCAGCGAAACGCCCGCGGCGCCCGGACCGCCCGTGCGCACCGCGGTGACGACGTAGTCGGCGCGCACCCCGGAGGTGATGTAGGTCTTGGCGCCGTTGACCACGTAGTGATCACCGTCGCGCACCGCCGACGTTCGCAGGTGCCCGACGTCGGAACCGCCGCCGGGCTCGGTGATCGCCAGCGCACCGATCTTGTCGCCGGCCAGCGTCGGCCGGACGAACTCCTCAATCAGCCGCTTTTCGCCGGAGGCGATCATGTGTGGCACCGCGATGCCGCAGGTGAACAACGACGCGAACACGCCTCCCGGGGCGCCGGCCTGATGCACCTCCTCACAGATGATCACCGCGTCGGCGCCGTCGCCGCCACCCCCGCCGACCGCCTCGGGAAAGTTCGCCCCCAGCAGGCCGGCCGCCCCGGCGCGACGGTGCAGCTCACGCGGCAGCTCCCCGACGCGCTCCCACTCGTCTGCGTGGGGCAGGATTTCGCGTTCGGTGAAGGAGCGCACCGTCTTTCGCAGCTCTTCGCGCTCCGGCGTCGTCCACAGAGTCATAACAACCTTTCGGGGATGTCGACGTGGCGGCCGCGCAACCATTCGCCCAATCCCTTGGCCTGCGGGTCGAACCGCGCCTGGTAGGCGACGCCCTGGCCCAGGATGCCGTCGATGACGAAGTTGACCGCGCGCAGGTTGGGCAGCAAGTGGCGGGTGACGACGAACTCCGCGGCCTCGGGCAGCAGCTCCTTGAGCAGCTCGACGGTCAGCGTGTTGGCGAGCCACCGCCATTGCTCGTCGGTGCGAACCCAGACCCCGACGTTGGCCGAGCCGCCCTTGTCGCCGCTGCGGGCGCCGGCGATGCGGCCCAGCGGCACCCGGCGGGTCGGGCCGTCGGGCAGCGGCTCCGGCAGGGGTGGGGGCTCGGCGGGCGCGAGCTCCAAAGTCTCGGTGGCGCAGTCGATTTCCACCCGGGTGCCGTCGGCGTGCACCGCGACGTGGGGCACCTCCTTGGCGTCGACGTAGCCGGCGGTGAACACGCCGTAGACCTGACCGTCGCCCGGTGGGGCGGTCACGTGAAAGCCCGGATAGCTGGCGAGAGCCAATTCCACGGCGGCCGAGGAGAACTGGCGCCCGACGTTGGCGGGGTCGGGGTCGCGGACCACGCAGTGCAGCAGCGCGCTGGCGGCTTCCTCGGTGTCGGCGTCGGGGTGGTCGGTGCGGGCCAGCGACCACTGCAGCTCCGCGGGCTTGACGGTCAGCGCGGCGTCGAGCTGCCGGCGCACCAGGTCCGCCTTGGCCTCGATGTCGAGACCGGTCAGCACGAAGGTCATGGAGTTGCGGAATCCGCCGATGCTGTTCAGCGACACCTTGTAGGTGGGCGGCGGCGGTTCGCCGCGCACGCCGTGGATGCGCACCCGGTCGGGGCCGTCGGGGGACAGCTCGACGGTGTCCATCCGCGCGGTGACGTCGGGGTTGGCGTAGCGGGCGCCGGTGATCTCGTACAGCAATTGCGCGGTGACGGTGTCGACGCTCACCAGCCCGCCGGTGCCGGCGTGCTTGGTGATCACCGAGGAGCCGTCGGGGTGCACCTCGGCCAGCGGGAAGCCGGCGTGGGTCAGGTCCGCGACCTCCGTGAAGAAGGAGTAGTTGCCGCCGGTGGCCTGCACGCCGCACTCGATGACGTGGCCGGCGACCACCGCGCCGGCCAGCCGGTCGTAGTCGGTGCGGCCCCAGCCGAAGTGCGCGGCGGCGGCTCCGACGATCACCGAGGCGTCGGTGACCCGGCCGGTGACGACCACGTCGGCGCCGTCGCCCAGGCAGTCGACGATGCCCCACGCGCCCAGGTAGGCGTTCGCGGTCAGCGGGCTGCCCAGCCCGAGGTCGGCGGCGCGCGCCAGCAGGTCGTCGCCTTCGACGTGGGCGACCCGCGCGGGAATGCCGAGGCGCTCGGCCAGGACGCGTATCGCGGCGGCCAGCCCCGCCGGGTTGAGTCCGCCGGCGTTGGCGACGATGCGCACACCCCGATCGCGGGCCTCCCCGAGACAGTCCTCGAGCTGGATCAGAAACGTCTTGGCGTAGCCGCGCTCGGGGTGCTTCATCCGGTCGCGGCCCAGGATCAGCATGGTCAATTCGGCCAGGTAATCGCCGGTGAGGTAGTCCACGTCGCCGCCGGTGAGCATCTCGCGCATCGCCGACAGCCGGTCGCCGTAGAACCCGGAGCAGTTCGCGATCCGGACCGCGTCACGACCAGGAGCTGAGGCCATGCAGTCCTCCAATCTGCGTTTCACCGGTGAGCGCAAACCAACCAACCAACCGGTAGGTTAGCGGGTCGCGCCAGTGTCACGTCAAGGACGCCCCTCGCCTCCGACGTCGAGATTGCCGCCACGGTCGTGGACGGCGCCCGGATCACGACCGCCACGGCCATCTCGGCGCCAGAGGGCTTCGTTTTGGTGCCCGGCAGGCCACCGACTATCCTGGGAGCAATCGTCGCACGTTCGGCCGCACCGGCCACGCCGCGCGACAAGCCCCCGACACGAGGAGTTAGGCCCGACCATGGCCGTACCCAAGCGCAGGATGTCGCGCGCGAACACCCGTAGCCGTCGCGCGCAGTGGAAGGCCACCAAGACCGAACTCGTCGGTGTGACGGTCGCCGGCCAGAAGCACAAGGTGCCCCGCCGGCTGCTCAAGGCGGCCCGCCTCGGTCTGATCGACCTGGACCGGCGTTAGTTAATCTCGGCAAATACCCGGCGCGCCTCTCAGCCGGCTCTCAGGCGTCGGGACGACACTAGGCCCGTGCGGATACTGGTCGTCGACGACGATCGCGCAGTGCGTGAGTCGCTGCGCCGATCGCTTTCCTTCAATGGCTACTCGGTCGAGTTGGCCCATGACGGGCTGGAGGCGCTCGAGATGATCGCCAGCGACCGGCCCGACGCGCTCGTGCTCGACGTGATGATGCCGCGGCTGGACGGGCTCGAGGTCTGCCGTCAGCTCCGCAGCACCGGCGACGACCTACCCATCCTGGTGCTCACCGCCCGTGATTCGGTCTCCGAGCGCGTCGCCGGGCTCGACGCCGGCGCGGATGACTACCTCCCCAAGCCGTTCGCGCTCGAGGAACTGCTGGCCCGCATGCGGGCGCTGCTGCGCCGGACCAAGCCGGACGACGACGACGCCGAATCGGTGGCCATGCAGTTCTCCGACCTGACGCTGGATCCGGTGACCCGCGAAGTCACCCGCGGGCAGCGCCAAATCAGCCTTACGCGCACGGAATTCGCCTTGCTGGAAATGTTGATCGCCAATCCGCGCCGCGTACTCACCCGCAGCCGGATCCTGGAAGAGGTGTGGGGCTTCGACTTTCCCACTTCCGGCAACGCGCTGGAGGTCTACGTCGGCTATCTGCGCCGCAAGACCGAGGCCGACGGCGAGCCACGGCTGATCCACACGGTGCGCGGCGTGGGCTATGTCCTTCGGGAGACACCGCCGTGACGAGTCACATCCCGCGATGATCAGGTACCAACGGCCCCCCCGCGTGCCGCTGCGCGCCACCAGTTCGTTGTCCCTGCGGTGGCGCGTCATGCTGCTGGCGATGTCGATGGTGGCCATGGTCGTCGTGCTGATGGCGTTCGCCGTGTACGCGGTGATTTCGGCTGCGCTGTATAGCGATATCGACAACCAGTTGCAGAGCCGGGCTCAGCTGCTGATCGCCAGCGGCTCACTGGCCGCCGATCCCGGCAAGGCCATCGAGGGCACCGCGTATTCGGATGTCAACGCGATGCTGGTGAACCCGGGCCACTCGATCTACACGGCGCAACAGCCGGGTCAGACGCTGCCGGTCGGCGCGCCGGAAAAGGCGGTGATCCGCGGTGATCTGTTCATGTCCCGGCGCACCGCGTCCGATCAACGAGTCCTGGCCATTCACTTGCCCAATGGCTGCTCGCTGCTGATCTCCAAGAGCCTCAAGCCGACCGAGGCCGTGATGACCAAGCTGCGCTGGGTGCTGCTGATCGTCGGCGGCATCGGCGTCGCGGTCGCCGCGGTCGCGGGCGGCATGGTCACGCGGGCGGGGCTGCGCCCGGTGGCCCGCCTGACCGAGGCGACCGAACGGGTCGCGCGCACCGACGACCTGCGGCCGATCCCGGTGTTCGGTAGCGACGAATTGGCCAGGCTCACCGAGGCTTTCAACTTGATGCTGCGCGCGCTGGCCGAGTCCCGCGAGCGTCAGGCGCGGCTGGTCACCGACGCGGGGCACGAACTGCGCACCCCGCTGACGTCGTTGCGCACCAACGTCGAGCTGCTGATGGCCTCCATGGAACCGGGGGCGCCGCGGCTGCCCGAGCAGGAGATGGTCGAGCTCCGCGCCGACGTGCTGGCGCAGATCGAGGAACTGTCCACGCTGGTGGGTGATCTCGTGGACCTCACCCGCGACGACGCCGGCCAGGTGGTGCACGAACCGGTCGACATGTCCGAGGTCATCGACCGCAGTCTGGAGCGGGTCAGGCGGCGCCGCAACGACATTCACTTCGACGTCGACGTAACCCCCTGGCAGATGTACGGCGACGCGGCGGGCCTGTCGCGCGCCGTGCTGAACCTGATGGACAACGCGGCCAAGTGGAGCCCGCCGGGCGGTCACGTGGGCATCACCATGCGGCAACTTGACCCGTCGCACGCCGAGTTGGTGGTCTCCGATCAAGGCCCGGGCATCCCGCCGCACGAACGGCGGCTGGTGTTCGAGCGGTTCTACCGGTCGACGACCGCGCGCGCCATGCCCGGTTCGGGGCTCGGGCTGGCGATCGTCAAGAAGGTCGTGCTGAATCACGGTGGATTGCTCCGCGTCGAGGACACCGTCCCGGGCGGACAGCCGCCCGGGACCTCGTTCTACGTGCTGCTGCCCGGCCGGCCGATGCCGCCCACGGCCTATCCGACGTCGTCTGCCGCGGCCGCCGGCGAAGAATCCGTCACCGAACCCGCGGTTCGGATGACCGGCCAGTCGAACTCTCGGGAACCCGCGAACGTTATCTCAGTGGACTCTCAGTCCGCCCGGGCAACGTAGGTGTGCAGCCACTACTGTTGAAGAGCCCTGTCGAACCGACGAGCCGAATACTGAGATAGAGGAAGAGCGACCTAGCGCTATGACGAATGACCCGAGGTATTCGCCACCGCCGCAGCAGCCGGGGTACCACCCTGCGCCGAATCAGCCTGCGCCCACCCCGAGCCACCCGGGGACCTCTGCTTACGGCCAGGGGCACGCCCAACCGTACGGCCAGCCGTTCGACTGGCGGCATCAATCCCAGACGAACCAGTTCCGGCAGCCGTATGACCCGTTCAGCGGCACCGGTCCCGGGCGGATCCCCGGCGGGACCGGGGTAGGCCCGGTCCCCGGCGCCGCCGGCACGGGCCCGATTCCCGGCATGCTGCCGCCGATGCCGCCGGGTCACCAAAAACGTTCCCGCGCAGGGCTTTTGACTGTCGGTGCGCTGACCATCGCGGTGGTTTCGGCCGGCATCGGCGGGGCCGCGGCGACGGCCGTCGAGCTGGGGACGCATTCGACCACCAGCAATGGGCACACCGTCATCGGCGCACCCAGCGTCCCGGCGGCCAACATGCCGCCGGGCAGCGTCGAACAGGTCGCCTCCAAGGTGGTGCCCAGTGTCGTCATGCTGGAGACCGACCTGGGCCGCCAGTCCGAGGAGGGCTCCGGCATCATCCTTTCCGCCGACGGGCTCATCCTGACCAACAATCACGTGGTCGCGGCGGCCGCGGGGCCGCCGAAAGCGCCCGTGGTTCCCGGTGCGCCCCCCGGTGGTCCGCCCGGCGGTCCCGCCGGGCCGGCTCCGAAGACGACGGTGACCTTCGCCGACGGCCGCACCGCGCCGTTCACGGTCGTCGGTGCCGACCCCACCAGCGACATCGCGGTGATCCGGGTGCAGGGCATGTCCGGCCTGACCCCGATCTCCCTGGGCTCCTCGTCGGACCTGCGCGTCGGCCAACCGGTGGTGGCCATCGGGTCGCCGCTGGGTCTGTCGGGCACGGTCACCACCGGCATCGTCAGCGCGCTGAACCGGCCGGTGTCCACCACCGGTGAGTCGGGCAACCAGAACACCGTGCTGGACGCCATCCAGACCGACGCCGCCATCAACCCGGGTAACTCCGGCGGCGCGCTGGTCAACATGAATGGCCAGCTGGTCGGCGTGAACTCGGCGATCGCCACCCTGGGTGCGGACTCGCCGGACGCCCAGAGCGGCTCGATCGGCCTCGGCTTCGCCATTCCGGTCGATCAGGCCAAGCGCATCGCCGACGAGCTGATCAGCAGCGGCAAGGCGTCCCACGCGTCGCTCGGCGTGCAGGTGACCAACGACAAGGGTTCCCCGGGCGCCAAGGTCGTCGACGTGGTGCCGGGCGGGGCGGCCTCGACCGCCGGAGTGCCCAAGAACGTGATCGTCACCAAGGTCGACGACCGCCCGATCAACAGCGCCGACGCCTTGGTCGCCGCCGTGCGGTCGAAGGCGCCCGGTGACAAGATTTCGCTGACCTTCCAGGATCCCGCTGGTGGTGGCAGCCGTACCGTGCCGGTGACTCTGGGGAAGGCGGATCAGTAATGCGAGTCGAAGAACCCTCGGCGGCCGGATTGTCCGAGCTCGGTTATACGGTGGCACCCATGGAAACGGGTGCGGAGTTGGTGGTTGGCCGGGCCCTGGTCGTGGTGGTCGACGATCGCACCGCCCACGGGGATGAGGACCACAGCGGGCCGCTGGTCACCGAGCTGCTCACCGAGGCGGGGTTCGTCGTCGACGGTGTGGTCGCGGTCGCGGCCGACGAGGTCGAGATCCGCAACGCGCTCAACACCGCGGTGATCGGCGGGGTGGACCTGGTGGTCTCGGTCGGCGGGACGGGCGTCACCCCACGCGACGTCACCCCCGAAGCCACCCGCGAGATCCTGGACCGCGAGATCCTCGGCATCGCCGAAGCCATTCGCGCCTCGGGGCTCTCCGCGGGGATCACCGACGCCGGATTGTCACGCGGCCTGGCCGGCGTGTCCGGGAGCACGTTGGTGGTGAACCTCGCCGGTTCCCGCTATGCGGTGCGCGACGGGATGGCGACGCTGAATCCCCTCGCCGCACAGATCATCGGGCAGCTGTCGAGCCTGGAGATCTAGCCGGGGCCCTACGCCTCGGCGTCGGCGCGCGGTCCGTGCTCCGGCGGGGGCGTCGTGGTGGTGGCAGCGCCGCCGTGCCGACCGGACGAGTCGCCGTTGGTCTGCGCCAGGAGGTCGCGGATCTCCGTCAGCAGAACGATCTGGGCGTCGTCGGCCTGCTCGACCTCCCCGCGCCTGCGCAGGGTCGTGTACGGCAACACGACCAGGAAATAGACGACGGCCGCGATGATGACGAAGTTGATGGCGGCCGACAGCACGTTGTTGAGGTCGATGGTCTGGCCGCCGCCGATGCCGATCCGCAGGATGCCGAGATTCGACTTCTCGTTGACACCGACGCGGTTGATCAGCGGCTTGATGATGCTGTCGGTGAATTGGGTGACCAGCGCGGTGAAGGCGGTACCGATGACCACCGCGGTGGCCAGGTCGATGATGTTGCCCCGCGAGAGAAACTCCTTGAACCCTTTGAACATTCAGATGTCCTTCCTGGGATTGGACAGAGTTTGCTGTCAGCTGCGGGGCCAACGACGGCGAGGCACTCAGTGCAGGGTGAGGGTCACCGCCTGACCCAGCGCCGAGCCCGCCACCGTGTTCGCCACGCGAGCCGGCAGCGCAACCAACACTACGCGGTCACCGTCCGCGGCCTGGACCTTCGGCTTGGCCGACACGAGCACCACGACGGCGTCGGTGGCCACCACCTTGGGGGTGGCCTGGGCCGGCTCCGGCCCCGCGGTCGCCGGTGCGGCCAGCACGTCGACGACGTCGCCGACGCGGACAAGGTCGATCAGGGCGCTGTCGGCCAGGCGCAGCGGCACGATGCGGGCACCGGGTCCCGCGGTCGACTCGGCGAGCCGGCTGCCGAGCAACCGGACATCGGTGAGCACCTCGCCGCGCCGCGTCGGACCGGCCAGCGTCGACCCGGCCACCGCGCTCACGTCGGCCAGTGAGCCATCGGGAACGGTTGCGGCCAAACGCTTTTCGAGGTGGACATCCGCGGGCGTCAACGCGGCGCCGGGCCGCAGGTCGTGGTCGGCGACCACCACCTCGGCGTAGTCACCCGCCGGGTTGGAGCGCAGCGCCGCCACGCCGGCCAACACGACAAGCCCGCCCGCCGCGATCCGCCGCGCCAGCACCGTACGTGTCCAATCGGGACGCAGCAGCAAAAGGCGGTTGAACGGGCTTGGGTTCAGTGACGACTCGCCCACGCCGCAACGGTAGGCGCATGGGGGTCAGCGCCGAACGTCGTCGGCGCAACGGTTGTGGATAACCCGTCAGCTCGAGGCGGACGCGGTGGACGCCGCGGAGCTGCTGGTCGCCTTCTCGCTCGGACCGGACTTCTCGGTCGATCCGGACTTTTCGCTTGATGCGCCGTTCGAGCCGGAGTCGCTCGACGAGGATCCGTTGGTCGAGCTCGCGGACTTCTTGCCGGACTCGCGGCTGTCGGTGCGGTAGAAGCCGCTGCCCTTGAACACCACTCCTACGGAGTTGAAGAGCTTGCGCAGCCGCCCGGAGCAGCGCTTGCAGGTGGTCAGCGCGTCGTCGGTGAAGGCCTGCACGATGTCGAAGCGATCGTCGCACTCGGTGCACTGATAGCTGTAAGTCGGCACGAAAACCTCCGGATGGTTGCAAAAGCCTGTTAGCACTCTAGCGTCTCAAGTGCTAGAACCGCCACGTGACGTCACTCATTCCCGATCTGTTACCCGCGACCGAGCGCGACTAGTCCCCGCCTGGGCGTGAGGGCGTCCGTCATCGGGATGTCGTGCGGCTCGGCGGGCAACCGGTCCACCAACTCCGCGTCGCGCACCACCGCGATCAGCCGCGCGTGGGGACCCCGGCCGCCCAGGGAGCGATCGTAGAAGCCACGACCGCGGCCCAACCGGGCCCCAAAGCGGTCGACGGCCAACGCCGGCACCAGGATCAGGCTCGCCTCGGCGATGGCCGAGGCCGGAAACCAGGGTTCCGGCGGCTCCAGCAACCCCCACCGCGCGGACGTCAGGGTGCCGGGCCGATATTCGCCCCAGCGCAATGGCAGCGCCGCGCCGTCGGCGGCCGTGCGCGCAACCGGCAGTAACACGCGTCCGGGCCGCCGCAGCAACACGTCGAGCATGTCTATCGACCCGGGCTCGGCGCCCACCGGCACGTACGCGCACACGGTGTCACCGCTGCTCATGATGCTTTTCAGGGCCTCGATCCGCCCGCTCAGCATCCGGGCCTCCTCGGCCCGCACCTCGTCGGCAACGCGGCGGCGGGCCGCCTGCAACTGGGCCCGCAACGCGGCCTTACCGGTGGTCGCCATGCCTCAACCATTGCAGCCGGATCTTTGGCCGCGCCACATCGACTCGGCAAACCGCTGTCGGGTTATCGTGTGAACAATGTCAAGCCCAAAAGTGGTGGTCCCACACACGGCGATCGTGCCCGCCGCCGGTCTGGGTACCCGCTTCCTGCCCGCGACGAAAACGGTGCCCAAGGAGCTGCTGCCGGTCGTCGACACCCCTGGCATCGAGCTGGTGGCCGCCGAGGCGGCCGAGGCGGGCGCCGACCGCCTGGTGATCATCACCTCCGAGGGTAAGGACGGCGTCGTCGCCCACTTCGTCGAGGACCTTGTCCTCGAGGGAACGCTGGAGGCGCGCGGCAAGAAGGCGATGCTCGACAAGGTGCGGCGCGCGCCGCAGCTGATCAAGGTCGAGTCCGTCGTGCAGGCCGAGCCGCTCGGCCTGGGCCACGCCATCGGCTGCGTGGAGCCCACCCTGACGTCGGACGACGACGCCGTGATGGTGCTGCTGCCCGACGACCTGGTGCTGCCGACCGGCGTCCTCGAAACAATGTCGAAGGTGCGGGCGCAATACGGCGGCACCGTGTTGTGCGCGATCGAGGTGGCGCCCGACGAGGTCAGCGCGTACGGGGTCTTCGACGTCGAGCCGGTGCCCGGTGACGACAACCCGGACGTGCTGAAGGTCAACGGCATGGTGGAGAAGCCCAAGCAAGAGGACGCCCCATCGCTTTTCGCCGCCGCGGGCCGCTACGTGCTCGACCGGGCCATCTTCGATGCGTTGCGCCGCGTCCACCGCGGGGTGGGCGGCGAGGTGCAGCTCACGGATGCGATCGCGTTGCTCATCGCGGAGGGTCACCCCGTGCATGTCGTCGTGCATCGCGGATCTCGACACGACTTGGGAAATCCCGGCGGCTACCTCAAGGCTGCGGTTGACTTTGCATTGGATCGTGACGACTACGGCCCGGATTTGCGGCGATGGTTGGTGGCGCGGTTAGGCCTGGCCGAGAAGTAGCCGGCCGATACGCCCGGCCCACGACGGCGCCCGTAGGGCTGATGAGGGCGGTGCCCGCCAGGGGCATCAGAGGGCAGAGAGGCGCGCTGTGCGTTCTGTTGAGGAGCAGCAGGCCCGGATAACCGCTGCCGCGGTGGCGCCGCGGCCCATCCGGGTGGCCATCGCCGAGGCGCAGGGATTGATGTGTGCCGAGGAAGTTGTCACCGAGCGGCCCATGCCCGGCTTCGACCAGGCCGCAATCGACGGCTACGCGGTGCGCAGCGTCGACGTGCTGGGCATCGGCGAAGTGGGAGCCGACAGCCTGCCTGAGCCGCCGCCCGGCGACGCCGAGATGGACGAAGACCGGCGCGAGGGCCTGGTCCTGCCGGTGATGGGAACCGTCGAGGCCGGCGCGCGCACCCCCAGCCGCCTGCAACCGCGCCAGGCCGCCCGAGTGCACACGGGAGCCCCGCTACCCACGCTCGCCGACGCGGTGATCCCGTTGCGCTGGACCGACGGCGGGAGCAAGCGAGTGCGGATCCTGCGCGGCGCGCCGTCGGGTGCGTACGTGCGCCGCACCGGCGACGACGTGCAGCCCGGCGACGTCGCGGTGCGCGCCGGCACGGTGATCGGCGCGGCCCAGGTCGGGCTGCTCGCGGCGGTCGGCCGCGAGCGGGTGCTGGTGCATCCGCGGCCCCGGGTGACGGTGTTGGCCGTCGGTGGTGAACTGGTCGACATTTCGCGCACCCCCGGCAACGGCCAGGTCTACGACGTCAACTCCTACGCGCTGGCGGCGGCGGCCCGCGATGCCGGTGCCGAGGTCAACCGCATCGGCATCGTCAGCAACGACCCCAAGGAATTCCGCGACACCGTCGAGGGCCACATCAACCGCGCCGAGGTGATGGTGATCGCCGGCGGGGTGGGCGGTGCCGCGGCCGAGTCGGTGCGCTCGGTCCTTTCCGAGCTGGGGGAGATGGAAGTCGTCCGCGTCGCGATGCACCCCGGGTCGGTCCAGGGCTTCGGGCAGCTCGGCCGCGACGGCGTCCCGACGTTTCTGCTGCCCGCCAACCCGGTCAGCGCGCTGGTGGTCTTCGAGGTGATGGTCCGGCCGCTGATCCGGCTCTCGCTGGGCAAGCGTCAGCCGATGCGCCGGATCGTGCAGGCCCGCACCCTGTCGCCGATCACGTCGGTCGCCGGGCGCAAGGGCTACCTGCGCGGCCAGTTGATGCGCGACCAGGAGACCGGTGAATATCTGGTGCAGGCACTCGGCGGGCCGCCCGGGGCGTCCTCGCACCTGCTGGCCACCCTCGCCGAAGCCAACTGCCTCGTGGTGGTGCCCAGCGGCGCCGAACAGATCCGCACCGGCGAAATCGTCGATGTCGCCTTCCTGGCTCAGCGCGGTTAAGTGCAACGACTCCGCCGGCTCGTGAACCTGTTGCGCACCAACGCCCGCCACCCGGGCTGGCCGCTGGATGTCGGGCCCTTGCGGGTGCCGGCGGGAGTCGTCCGACTGCGGGCGGTGCGGATGCGCGACGGCGCCCAATGGAGCCGCATCCGGTTGGCCGACCGCGCCCACCTCGAGCCGTGGGAGCCCAGCGCGGAGAGCGATTGGACGACCCGGCACACCGTCGCCGCGTGGCCGGCGCTGTGCTCCGGCCTGCGCGCGGAGGCCCGTGCGGGCCGCATGCTGCCCTACGTCATCGAGCTCGACGGACGCTTCTGTGGCCAGCTGACCATCGGCAACGTCACCCATGGGGCGTTGCGATCGGCGTGGATCGGCTATTGGGTGCCGCGGTCGGCGACCGGCGGCGGGGTGGCCACGGCAGCCCTGGCGCTGGGCCTGGATCACTGCTTCGGTCCGGTGATGCTGCACCGCGTCGAGGCCACCGTGCGCCCCGAGAACGCGGCCAGCCGGGCCGTGTTGGCAAAAGTCGGCTTCCGGCAAGAGGGTTTGTTGCAGCGCTACCTCGAGGTCGACAAGGCGTGGCGGGACCACCTGTTGATGGCCATTACGGCCGAAGAGGTGTCCGGGTCGGTGGCATCGACCCTGGTCCGGGGCGGGCACGCCAGCTGGGCGTGACGGCGCAGCCCCGCGCTGGGCGGCCGCGCCGCGACTAGCGCATTTGGCCTCCGTGTGGCTACCGCGACACGAGTGACTCGTGGTGCTTGTGAGAGGCAAATTACAGGTGTGTAATTGTCCTGGTCACCAAGACCCGGCCGCGCTGGCCTCCGAGGGGCTTCGCGGAATCGGAACCGAAGAGAGCAGGTCGTCATGCCAAGCATTCCGCAGTCACTGTTGTGGATCTCGCTCGTAGTGCTCTGGCTGTTCGTCTTGGTGCCCATGCTCGTCAGCAAACGCGACGCCGTGCGCCGCACCAGCGACGTCGCCCTGGCGACCCGGGTCCTCAACGGCGGCGCGAACTCCCGCCTGATCAAGCGCAGCGGCCCGGCCGCGGGTCATCGCAGCGACCCCGACTGGAAACCGCCGGAAGAGTCGGCCGACAACGAGCTCGACCTCGCCGAGGGTGACGAAGACGAAGAGCACGACACCGAGGAGCTGCGGGCCGCGCGCCCCGTCGTCATGAAGATCGCGACACCCGAGCTCACCGAGCCCGACTACCTCGACGTCGATGTCGTCGAGGATTCTCAGGCCCTGCCGGCGGCCGTCGATGCCGTCGTCGAGGAAGAAGCCGAGGCCGACGAGGACGACGAGGACTCCGACACCGACGTGGTCGCCCACGCCGGCGACGAAGCCGACGAGGGCTTCGAATACGTCGACGACTCTTCGGGTCTGGAGCCCGAGGCCGAGGCCGACGACGAGGAGATGCCGCCGCCCGTCCCGCGGAACGCCTCTCGGCGCCGCCGCTTCGACACCAAGACCGCCGCCGCGGTCAGCGCCCGCAAGTACGCCTTCCGCAAGCGCGTGTTGATGGTGATGGCCGTCGTGCTGGTCGGCACGGCCACGGCCGCGTTCAAGATTTCGCCGACCGCCTGGTGGGCGTGCGGCAGCGCCACCGTCGTGACGCTGCTCTACCTGGCGTACCTGCGGCGCCAGACCCGCATCGAGGAGAAGGTCCGTCGCCGCCGGATGCAGCGGATGTCGCGGGCGCGTATGGGCGTCGAGAACGCCTACGACCGCGACTACGACGTGGTCCCGTCGCGCCTGCGGCGGCCGGGGGCGGTGGTTCTCGAGATCGACGACGAGGACCCGATCTTCGAGCACCTGGACTACGCGATGCCGATGCGCAACTACGGCTGGCCCAGGGACTTGCCGCGAGCCGTCGGCGAGTAGCGATCGCATTTCGGCGGTTCGGCCCGCGGCTGGTAGCCTGCTAGCGATCAGGGGCTATGGCGCAGTTGGTAGCGCGACTCGTTCGCATCGAGTAGGTCAGGGGTTCGAATCCCCTTAGCTCCACAGAGATTGACCAGGTAAAGGGCGCTTCGCCAAGGCGGTCGATCAGCAAGCGCGCGTCACGGCACCTAGTTCGGCGTGGCGGCGAAGAGCTCATTCTTCGTCAGCCACGCGTCAATGTGGCTCATGGTTAGCGGTAGGGAAGCCCCCGAGAAGACCATGTGGTCGGAGTCGGGTATCACGACGACGTCCGCGTGCCGGTATTGCGCCGCGGTCTTGCGCAACACCCCTGCGGGCACGATCAGGTCGCATTCGCCCCCAATCACCAACACCGGCGCGCTCACCGCGGCGGCATCGACGCGGGTTGCCCGGGAGAGCCTGAGTATCGCAAGGAGCATCTCGCACTGTGCTCGACCGGAATCGCAAACCAGGCCGTCATATATCTCGCGGGCGGTGTCCTCAGATTGGGTGTTGGCCACCCATTGCCGGAATCGCTCGAACGGGGGAGGAGGCACCGGTTTGGCCCAGGCGCGCGAGCGCAGGAACCACGGCGCCGACATCCGCCTGTTGGCGGGAGTCGAACCGCCGATGCCGGCAGCGGGGGCGGGACATGCCGCGACCAGCCCGGTGTGGGGGGTGCGTGCGGCGACCAGTTGGGCGAGCAGGCCGCCCATCGAGTGGCCGACCAACAACGGTGGCGTTTCGAGCGAACCGACGAAGGCCACCAGGTCGTCGACGTAATCCCGCAGGCTTAGGGAGGCCACCTTGGCGGCCCCCTCGTGGATCGGCAATTCGTGATGCCGCAGCGTCGGCGTATGCGCGGTGTAACCGCGATCCTGGAACGCGGCGCGGGCGGCGGCCAGCTGTTCTCCGCGTGACCAGTTGCCGTGAATCAGGACAACGTGCCGCGTCTCGGACATACCCAAAAGGATGGCACCGGCGACCATCCGTCGTGGCGATTTGGCCTGGCCGTCGGCAAATTCCAGCGTCCGCGGGCCTTGGTTCGCCGAGCACCCCGCAGTCCATTGAGCGAACAATGCCCCCGAAAGGCGATCAGCACTACCGGTAGGTGGCCACCGGGTGGCAGGCTCAACTCAGGAAGGGACTGAACAGAGTCCCAATGGAACAAGCTGAGGCCAGACTGTTACGGCTCAAGCAACGGGCCGTGGCTCGAGGTTTCCCACACCTCAGTCCCTCCCGCCAACCACCTGCCACGCGACGCGGTGCGCGAGCCGCCCCTCACGGACGGGCGACGAGATAGGTTTCGTTGCCCAGGCCGGCGGTGAGCTCGTCGACGTCGAAGGGCCGGTCGAGTCGGGCGTGCAACGCCTTCGGGTCGACCAGCATGCCGATCTCGGCGGTTTGCCGGGCGAACATCCGCCCCACGAACGGGTAGATGCGGCGCATGATCACCCGCTCGCCGGCGGTGCAGCGCGAGGCGCAGTAGCCGACGTGGCCGATCTCGTCGGTGAGGATTTCGCGGTAGAGCAGTTCGATTCGCGCGCAGACTTCCGGTTCGTCGGCGAACAGTTCTGTGCCGGCGCGGCGTAACTCGTCGAACATGATGCAGCCCGCCATCTCGCCGGCGCCGACGAACGCAAAGCCCAGCCTTTGCGGCATGAACACGCCGGTTTTGACGAACTGGCGCATGACGAACGGGGGAGGGGCGACTTGGAACGTCAGGTCGAAGACGTCGAGCGCGTATGCGAGCAGCCGGGTGTGGTAGTGCTCTTCCAGTTCGAGGTAGACGCTTTCGGGCGGCGCATCGTGACCGCTGTTGCGCCCGTAGGTTTCGCCGAGCCCCACGCCGAACCGCTCGGCCTGATTCAGCTTGGCCGTCGCCAGCAGGAACAGCATCTTGCGATCCAGGCCTGCCTCGGGCCGCCGGCGGCGCAGGTTGCGCAGGAACGTCTGTTGATCGATCGGGTGGGCCGACCGGACGGGGTTCGCTTCGAGTTGACCGAAGAACTGCTCGCGCTTCGCCAATCGTCGGTTGAGTAGGTCGGCCTCGCCGTCGCGCCTAGCGAGGAAATCGCGATACCCCTCGATGCTCGTGCTGTTCATCGTTTCTCCATTCCGTTGACACTCGTTGATACGTAACGACTTAACAGCGCAGGGTCGTGTGATCCAACGGCGAGCAGCGCAAAGAGCCCGGTGAGAAAGAACATCGCCAGTTCCGTTGCGTCCGCGTCGGACGAGACTTGTCCCGCGTCTTGCGCACGGCCGATCACGCCCGCCAGGAACTGTGCGATCGGGTGCTGCGCCAGCTCCTCTTCAACGGGACGCGATGGCGAGAAATGCAGACCGAGCATGTCCCGGAAAACGCCTGCACCCAAACGATTTTCGGCGTCGAGTATCCGCGATACGACGTCCGACAGGACAGTGGCCAAATCGCCCTTGGCGTCGCCGAGCTCGCCAATTATCCGCCTCTCCTCGGCGCGCTCCAGCTCGGCGAGCACGTGCTCCTTCGTCGGGAAATGGAAATAGAACGTTCCCCGCACCACGCCCGCCGCGGCGGCGATGGCGCTGACATCGGCCGCGGCCAAGCCGCGCTGCCCGATCTCGCCCAGCGCGGCGTCGAACAGGCGCGCCCGCGTTTCGAGTCGCCGGGCCTCCCGGACGCCACCGGGTGGAGTTTCGGTCACGGAGGAGGCGGGCGATGACCCCATCGACGCACCCTACGTCTTTGGCTGACGACCGTCAATGACGACCGTCAACGAATGGTACGCGGCGTCGTTCACCGTTCCAGCGCGCGGCGAGCGACCCCCCAGGGCAACCGGTCGGGTGATCTCCCCGCCGCGTGCGCCTCCGGCAACCCGGACGACGTGGCGGCGCGCGCCCGGTTGGAGGCGAACATCGTTGTGGGCCAACACCTCGAGCGGGCCTCGAACCTCACGGCCGCGGACGTGGGGAAGTGGCTGCCCAGCCTGCTGCCGCACCGCCCCGAACGACCGGAACTCGCCTGCGAGTGAGCGCGATTGCCCATGACGCGGCGCGGGTACTGATCCTTGCGACAAGCCATCAACCGAAAGGACCGAATGGCGCCGCGCGAGGACGATTCCATCGACGAGCTGTTGCAGGAACTGCTGTGGGCCTACGGGCCGTGCGGCCAGGAAGCCGACGTCCGCGCCGTGTGTGCCCGAGAACTCCGTCCCGTCGTTGACGACATGTGGACCGACGACGCCGGCAACCTGATCGGCTACATCGGTGCCGAGCCCCCCGCCGAGGGCGCCGGGCACGGGCACCGGCACCGGGTGTCCTCGGCGGCCGAGCCCGGCGTCGCGACGCGGGTCATGGCGCACATGGACGAACTGTCCATGCTCGTCAAGCGGGTGGAAGCGGACGGGACGCTGCACCTGACGCAGCTCGGGACGATGTACCCGGGCAACTTCGGCCTCGGTCCGGTCGCCGTGCTCGGCGAGAACGCCACGCTGACCGCGGTCCTCACACTGGGCTCCGAACACACCACCCAGGAGAGCCAGCGGATCTGGCAGACCAAGCCCGACCAGGGCGACAAGGCGCTGGACTGGGACCACGTCTACGTCTTCACCGGCCGCAGCCCCGACGAGTTGGAAGCCGCGGGGGTGCGCCCGGGCACGCGGGTGTGCGTCGACCGCAGCAAGCGGACCCTGGTCGAAATCGGCGACTATCTGGGCTGCTACTTCCTCGACGATCGCGCCGCGGTGACCGCCCTGCTGCGCGCCGCTCGCGTGCTGCGCGAGCGCGGCCAACGACCCGTCGACGACGTCTATCTCGCGTTCACCACCAACGAAGAGATCGGCGGGGTGGGGGGCACCTACGCCAGCGGATCGCTGCCCGGCACCCTGACCCTCGCGCTCGAGGTCGGCCCGACCGAGCGCGAGTACGGCACCAAAGTCAGCGGCGGCCCGATCATCGGCTATAGCGACGCGCTGTGCGTCTACGACAAGGACGTCGCCGACCGGCTGACGGGCATCGCCAACGACTTGGGCCTGTCGCCGCAGGGGGCGGTGCTGGGCGCCTTTGAGTCGGACGCGTCGCACTCCAAGGCCAACGGTCTGACGCCGCGCGCGGGCCTGCTATGTCTGCCCACGCTGAGCACCCACGGTTACGAAGTCATGCTCCGCAGTGCGATCGACGACATGGCGGCGATCGTCGTGGAGTTCGTCATGCAGCCGGGAGCGCACGCGCGCGGCGAACCCTAATGCCGTCCCAAAATTTGCCTGAACATTGCCTAAGAGCCGCGTGGCGGCACCCGGCGCGCCGTTCTGACGGCCCTACGGTCGACGGATGAACGTTGACTACTACCTGCAGAAGGTGCCGGTTGAGTCGGTGCGGCCCGGGTTCTCGCTCGCGATCGATCGGGGCGGCGACTATCGCCTGTTCCGGGTGGAATGCACGCAGATGACGCAGCGCAGCGGCCGGCCGGTGATGTTCACGCTCACCTCGGAGCCCGTCGACGGCGGCGAACCCTGGGTATTGGAGTGCGAGGCGGGAACGCCGGTCGTCCGGGTGCTCGGCGTGGGCAAGGTGGCGTCCTAGCTCTCGGGCTTAGCGGCGACGACGAACTGCAACGCGCGCTGGGTCTGCTGCTCGACGTCGACCAGGCCGGCCGAGGCGAACAGCTCGACGAAGGCGTGCCGGTCGAACATGGTCAGCCCGATGACGCGCGCGCCGCTGGTCATCGCGTACCGGATCGCGGGCAGGTCGGGCGTGTAGCTGGTCAGGATCGCGATCCGCCCCCCGGGCCGCAGCACCCGCACCATTTCGCGTGCCACACCGAACGGCTCGGGCATCAGATACAGCGCGCCGAAGCAGCAGACCGCGTCGAAAGTCTCGTCGGCGAACGGCAGCGCGCGAGCGTCGCCGCGGACATAACAGGTGCGCGGGGCGCTGTTGTCCAAGACGGCGCGCGTCAGCATCGGCTCGGAGATGTCGAAGCCGACGGCCAGCCCGCCGTCCGATAGTTGTGCGGCCAGGGAACCCGTGAAATTGCCTGGGCCACAGGCGACATCGAGCAATCTGTCTGCGCCGGACAGCTTCAGCGCCGATGCCGCGCGCCGCTGCTCCGCGCCGGTGGTGACGCCGCTGGCGACGTAGAAGGCGGCCGGCCGCCACAGCCGCTCGTAGATTGTCGCGACGAGAGGGCTGTTCATGGCGCGCTGCGCGAACGTCGGGGCCGGCGAAGTCGTCGACTCGCCCAGTACGTCGAGGAAACCGTGCCGCAGCGTGGCGGTCTCGGTGAGGAGGCCGCGGGTCAATTCGACTGCATCCTGGCTCATTTCATGGCTTTCGTGAAGGCGTGGACGGGTGGGCACAATCCGCAGGTGAATCCCGATTTTTCTGCCGATCCGGCTGCTACGCTAGGGCTCTTCCGAAGAGATCGATGCATTGGGGTTGGCACGTGGCGCACATTTCGCCGACTATCGCGGGACGCGCGTCGGCCGGCTGAGCGGATATACGTCGACAGTGAATCCCCTGCCCCGGCCAAGAATCCGTGCCCGCGCGCCGCTGCGGATCTCGTTCGCTGGGGGCGGCACGGACGTACCGCCGTTCCCGACCACCGAGGGCGGCTGCGTCCTGTCGGCGACCATCGACCGCTACGCGCAGGGTTCGCTTTCCCCGCGGACCGATCGCAGGGTCACGATCGAGTCGGTGGACTTCAAGACCACCCACGAGATGACGCTCGACAGCGAGATCCTCTACGACGGCAGCCTGGATCTGATCAAGGCCGCTGTGCGCAGGTTCGGCAAGGACGGCACGGACGGCTACGACCTGGTGCTGCGGTCGAGCGCACCGCCGGGTTCGGGGCTGGGCTCGTCGTCGACGATGATGGTTGCCCTCACCGGCCTGCTCGCCGAGCACTACCGCGTCCCGATGGGCGAATACGAGACCGCGCAGCTGGCGTGCGCCATCGAGCGTGAGGACCTGGGCATCACGGGCGGCATGCAGGACATGTACGCCGCGACGTTCGGGGGATTCAACTTCATCGAGTTCACCGACCGCGTGATCGTCAACCCGCTGCGCATCCGCGAGGAGACCGCGTTCGAGCTGGAACTCAGCCTGCTGCTGTGCTTTACGGGCATCACGCGGGATTCCGCGCGGGTGATCGAGGACCAGACGCGGCGCGCCACCACGGGCGCGGACGACACCCTGGCGGGACTGCGGGCGCAGAAGGAGTTGGCGGTCGCCATGAAGGCCGCCCTGCTGACGAACAAGCTGAACGATTTCGGCGCGTTGCTCGGCGAGGCGTGGACGCAGAAGAAGCGCATGTCGCCCTACATCACCAACGAACGCATCGACGAGCTCTACGACCTGGCCCTGCGCAACGGTGCACTCGGCGGCAAGATCACCGGGGCCGGCGGCGGCGGTTACATCCTGCTGTTCTGCGACTTCGCGAAGAAACACCGCCTCATCGAATCCCTCGAGTCGGCCGGAGCGACCATCACCGAATTCGCCTTCGAGAGCAAAGGACTCACGACATGGCAGGCATGAGCAGCTCGGATGTCGTCGCCCCGAGCGTCGAGCTGGTCCAGGCGCGGTTGGCGGACACGATCGCCGTCAAGCAGCAAATGCTCTCGGGCGCCATCGCCGCGCAGACCGTCGAGATCGCGCGGCTGATGATCTCCTCGCTTCGCTCCGGCGGGAAGGTGATCTTTTTCGGCAACGGCGGATCCGCGCAAGACGCGGGGCATCTGGCCGCAGAACTGATGGGCCGCTTCGCGTTTGACCGACCCGGTCTGGCGGCGATCAGCCTGCCGGACGCCACCGCGGCGATGACAGCGATCGGCAACGACTACTCCTACGACGAGGTGTTCGCCCGCCAGGTGCTCGCCGCCGGCCGCGCGGGCGACGTGGTGGTCGGCCTCACCACCTCGGGCAACTCACCGAACGTCGTTCGCGCGCTAGAGGCGGCCGCCGACGCCGGGATGGCGACCGTCGCGCTCACCGGTGCGCGCGGCGGCAAGGTGGCCGACGTCGCCGCGCTGTGCATCCGGGTGCCCAGCGACAACACCGGCCGCGTCCAGGAGGCATGCCTGCACCTCGGTCACTCGATCTGCGAGATGGTCGAAGCGGCGCTGTTTGACCGGCCCTCCTGAGACCGACCGGATGCCCGATCTGCGCAACGTCCGTACCGTCTTCCTGGACCGGGACGGGACGATCAACGTCAAGGCCGCCGACGGCGAGTACGTCAGGTCGCCAGAAGAGCTGGTGCTATTGCCCGGCGCCGCCCGCGCGGTGGCCGCGTTGAACGCGGCGGGCCTGCGCACCGTCTTGGTGACGAATCAGCGCTGGCTGTCCGAACCGGCTGCGGAGGCCGCGCGTTTCGCCGCCGTCCAGGACCGGCTGGAACACCTGCTGGCGGACGAGGGCGCCCGCCTCGACGCCGAGTACCACTGCCCGCACGCGGCGGCCAGCTGCGACTGCCGCAAGCCCGGGGCGGGCATGTTGTTGCGCGCGGCGCGCGAGCACGGATTCGCGTTGGCCGAGTCGGTGATGATCGGCGACAGCGAGACCGACGTGCTGGCCGGCCGGGCGGCCGGCGCGGCGACCGTCCTGCTGCGCCCCGGCGGGGGACACGCTCACGGCGCCGACGTCGTGGTCGACGACCTCGCCGCCGCCGTGCGAATCATCTTGAGCGCGAAGGAATCTAGTCCCGCCTAAACCGTTGCGCCGCAGAGCGAATCACCAATGCCAGCGCAAACGGTAGATCGTCCCGCAGGTACCGGCGGGCGAGCCGGCGCGGCTCGAGCGCCAGCCGGTGCACCCACTCGAAGCCCAGCCGTTGCAGCACGGGGGACGCCCGGCGGACGATCCCGGCGGTCATCGCGATGCCGCCACCGCAGGCGAGACACCAGGCGCCGGGCAGCTCCGCGCGCAGCAATTCGATGAGCCGTTCCTGCCTGGGAAAGCCCAGGCCGACGAAGACCAGGTCGGGAGCGGCGGCCACGACGGCCGCCACGGCGCGCCGCGCCCCCTCCTCCGTCTGATCGAAGCCGAAGGGCGGCGAGCATGTGCCCGCGATGCGCAGGCCGGCCGAGTGCGCGACGAGCGCCTCGGCCGCCCGCTCCGGTACGCCCTCGGCGCCGCCGAGGAGGTAGACCGACTTGCCGTCGGCGGCCGCCGCGGCGCTCAGCGGAAATATCAGCGAGGAGCCGGCGACGCGCTCGGGCAGCCTGTCGCCCTTGGCCCGCGCCGCCCACACCAGCGGCATGCCGTCGGCGACGACGAGGGTGGCGCGGGCGATCAGGTCGGCGAGTTCGGTGCGGCGGGCGGCCGCCAGGGCGACGTCGATGTTCACCGGCACGATCGATCCGCCGCGGCCGGCGGCCCAGGCGCCGCGCACCGCCCCGACGACCTGTTCCTGGGTCAGGGCGTCGAACCAGAGACCGCCCACCTGGATTTTCCGCGGTCCCGCGCCGGTCAGCCTCGGTGAACTTCGGCGGCCTGCGCTCACCCGATCATCATGCCCCGCGGCATCACCGGCGGACCGGCCGACGCGCCCTCGCGAACTATCGGCCGCGCGTCCTTGCCGCGCCCGGAACCGAGCCCATAACCTGGGCAACATCCGACCGCGTCGGGAGTTTCGGGACTGGCGGGGTAGACGACGGCAACGCAGGCGGGCAGGTCATGGCAAAGCGGCGGTCACCGCGAGGCGCAGACCCACGCCACGACCGTGTGATCGGCGGGCTATCGCAGTGGCCTTGACCGGCGCGCGCGCGGACGAGCTGGCGACGATGGACATCTTCGAGGGGTGTCCCACCTCCGATCTCGCGCCGTTGGCCGCCTCCCTGCAACCGCTGCGCGCCGGGTCCGGCCAAGTGCTGATGAAGCAGGGCGAGCAGGCCGTTTCCTTCCTGCTCATCTCGTCCGGCATCGTCGAGATCACCCACGTCGGCGACGACGGTGTGGTCATCGTCGAGCATGCGTTCCCGGGGATGCTGATCGGGGAGATCGCGCTGCTGCGTCACATCCCGCGGACCGCGACGGTCACCACCGCCGGGCCGCTGACGGGTTGGATCGGTGACAACGACGCGTTCGCGCGCATGGTGCACATCCCCGGGGTGATGGAGCGGCTGCTGCGGACGGTGCGCCAGCGGCTCGCCGGGTTCATCACGCCGATCCCGATCCGGGTCCGCGACGGCACGCACCTGATGCTGCGACCGGTGCTGCCCGGTGACAGCGAGCGAACCGTGCACGGGCACATCCAATTCTCCAGCGAGACGCTGTACCGGCGTTTCATGACGCCGCGCCTGCCCACCCCGGCGCTGATGCATTACCTGTCGGAGGTCGACTACGTCGACCACTTCGTCTGGGTGGTGATCGACGGCGGCGACCCGGTGGCCGACGCGCGTTTCGTGCGTGACGAGGCCGACCGCAGCATCGCCGAGATCGCCTTCACCGTCGCCGACGCCTATCAGGGCCGGGGGATCGGCACCTTCCTGGTCAATGCGCTGTCGATCGCCGCTCGGGTCGCCGGGGTCGAAAGATTCTCCGCGCGAATGCTTTCCGACAACCTGCCGATGCGCACCATCATGGACCATTACGGGGCGGTCTGGCAGCGCGAGGACATCGGCGTCATCACCACCGTCATCGACGTGCCGCACCGGCGCGACCACGGGTTCCGGCGTGACGTGGCCGCCCAGATCGAGCACGTCGCCCGCCAGATGATCGAGGTGGTCGGCTGAGCCCGTTCCGGATCGGCCCGGTTTGCGCGCTCGCGTTGGTGGTTGCCGCGTGCGGTCACGCGCCCGCCCCCGTTCCCTCGCCGGCGCCGACGAAAACGCCGGCGCCGAAGGCGGTCAACCCGGCCAACATCAAACGCGTCGTTCGCGAGCTCCCGCCCGGCTACGAGGCGACCACGGGCATTCCCGGCGGGGCGTCACCCCGGGTGATCTGGAGCCTCGGGCCGGAGGCGTCGGACACCCGCGCCAAGCCGGCGCAATGCGGTCAGCTCGCCGATCCCGGCAATGGGCGCGACCAGACGGCCCAGGGCGTGTCGGGGTCGGGTAGCGGCGGCATCGTCGACGCGGTGGTGGTGGCTTTGCCGGGGCCGGTGGATCTGCCCGACGATGTGGTAGCCGCGTGTGGCCAGTGGACGATGACCGCCGGGCGCACGACGGCGACCGTGCACCTGATCGACGCCCCGCACATCGAGGGCGCCCAAACCGTCGGGATGGTCACCGACGTCAAGTCGTCGGTCGAGTCGGGCACCGAGATAGATTCGCGCACATACACCTTCACCGCGTACCTGGGGAACTTCTACGCGTTCACCACGCTGACCACCGATCCGGGTTCGGTGGTGCCCGCGCTGCCACCGCAATTCGCCGGCGATCTGCTCGTCAAAACGGTGTCCACGTTGCGCAGCTGACGCAACCGCCTTGGGTAGATTAGCCACGGTGTTCAAGGTGGCGGTCACGGTCGCGGTGGTGGGTGTGCTCGCAGGCTGCTCGTCGGGGGAGGCGACCTCGGCCAAAGCCGACATCAAGAAGGTCGCCGACGTGAAGTCGAGCTTCGGGCCGGATTTCAAGGTCACCGATATCGGCGAGCGGGGGATCGATCCCAAGGTGCTGTCCGGACGCAAGCTCCCGGAGGGGCTGACGTTCGATCCCGCCACCTGCGCGAAGGCGGCGACGGGGCCGGAAATGCCGCCGGACCTGCAGGGCAACATGGCCGCGGTGTCCGCCGAGGGCAAGGGCAACCGGTTCGTGGTCATCGCCGTGGAAACGTCAAAAGCGTTGCCTCTCAACGAACCCGGCAAGGACTGCGCGAAAATCGCGTTCTCCGGGCCGCAGCTCCGCGGCGGCGTGGAGGTGGTCGACGCCCCGCAGATCGACGGGACTCACACGCTGGGGGTGCACCGCGTGCTGCAGGCGCTGGTCGCCGGCGGGCCGCGCACCGGCGAACTCTACGACTATTCGGCCCAGTTCGGTGATTACCAGGTGATCGTCACGGCCAATCCGCTGGTGATCCCCGGGCAGCCGGTCGCGCCGGTCGATACGCAGCGCGCCCGCGACCTGCTGGTGAGCGCGGTGAAGGCCGTCCGCAGCTAGCGGACGCCGCGCGGGCGGAACTGAATGCTGATGCGGGGGCCCACCGGCGCCGACGTCTTGGGCACGGCGTGCTCCCAGGTGCGTTGGCAGGATCCGCCCATCACCAGCAGATCCCCATGCGCCTGCGGCAGCCGCAACGACGGGCCTTTGGCAGGACGCGCGCGCCGC
>NZ_LZIX01000095.1:0-8292 GCF_001666955.1 Mycobacterium sp. E735
TTGCCGCTGTGGTTCCCGAGCCACCGTGGTGCACAACGGCGCGACAGGCAGGGAAGACCGAAGCGTAGTTGACCACGCCCACGACCTTGACGTGGTCGAGCTGGGGGACATCGCTGAAATCGGTTGCGCCGAAACAGATTAATGCCCGCTCACCGAGCTGTGCGCACGCCTTCGCGATCATTTCGACCGTCTCGGTCGCCGACTCGACCGGTATGCTCCCCGAGCCGAAGCAAATCGGCGGTGGACCCGCGGCGATCCAAGAGGCCACATCCTCATCGGCGTCGGTCGTCAGCTCCATCGTCAGCGCACCGACAAAGGGCCGCCTATCGCCCCATTTCGCCCATTCGGCCGCCAGGCCGGGAAAGCACGCCTCATCGTAAGCCTGGATTTCCAGCGAACCACGTTGGCCGATTCGGCGCGGCGAGCGACGCTTGGCCTTTGGCAGCTGCAGTTCCCGTCGCTGTGCGTTCTCCGTCTTCTTCGTCGAGCGCCAGAACAGCCACTCGACTGCCGTCATCGTCGAGCGGACCACCGGCGCCGGGGCACTCGGAACCAGCTGGCCATTGGCCCGCATCGGAAAATGATGCAGCGTGGCCAGCGGAATGTCGTAATACTCCGCGACGTTGGCGGCGGCTTGCTCGAAATTCAAGCCGGTGGAGAGGAGGTCCGCTCCGTCGGCCACCGACATGAGCGTCCTGCTCACGTCGTTCCAGTAGCGGATGATCGGCTCCCACACCCTGCGGACCACCTTGACCGGACCGCGGATCGTCCAGGCAGTGCGGAAGAAGTCTCGCCACATGTTGCGAAGAAACTCCTCGTTCAAGAAGTCCTTCACCTGCGGCCCATAGGGCACCGCCGCGAGCCCGGCCGATTCGGCGAAGCTCACAAGCTCGGGCGGCACGGCCATCTGGACTTCATGCCCCCTGCGCAGCAGTTCCCGCCCGACGGCGACGGAAGGCTCGACGTCACCGCGAGTTCCATAGCTGGCCAGCGCAAATCTCATTGAGGTCCTTGCCGTGTTGCAGTGTTTGAGCGGCTTGCGCACTTCTTGCTAGCAGGGATGCAGACTGCTCGGCAAGTGGCTTCGGACGCCAGATGCCGGCTGCTATTCGCCCCTAGGCTGCAACCTTCTTAGCTGCGACCTGCTTATAGGGTGGCGGGATGAGAACGCTCGAGACCCTGCACCGAGTTGCGCGAAGCGCTATCGACAGGGCCCATGGCTATGGGGTTGTAAACCGGGGTGGAAAGGGGGTCGTCGGACTGATCGACGTAGGCTCAGTTGGCTCTTTGCCCTGTCCCTGGCATAAGCGGTCCGACCTCCTTAGCCATGTTCTCAAGTTCGAGCCGCGCGACCCGCGAAGAGAGACGCCTCGCGTCGTCAGCATAGATGCCGCTCTATGGAGTGAGCCGGCTACGCTGCCCTTCTACGTGTACGCCGGCCACGGGGGTCAAGGCTCGTCCCTGTTTCGGGAAAACCTCGACTACGTGCGCGAAAACTTTGACGCGTTGCGCACTCTGGGCCCCTCTTACCTTGCTGAAACGTGGTTCGAACGGGCGCGTCTAGACCACGTCGAGGAGATCCACTGCACCACTCTCGACGCTGTGCTGGCCGGCCGCTCCGAGCACTACCATGTGCTCAAGATCGACGCGCAGGGTGCTGAGCGGCAGATCCTCGAAGGGGCAGCGAATTACCTCTCCGCCGGCGACTGCGTTGCGCTGCACCTTGAGCTGTTCAAGTTGCCGCTCTACCAGGGGATAGCGCTACGGCCTCAGGTTGAGGAGATGGTCGACGGTGCAGGGTTCACACTGGTCAAGGAGTACCCACCGCACGGTACTTTTGATTCCCAGAACGACTGCGTATTTTTGCGTCGAGGAGCCGCCGGCCCCGTAGTCGATGCCATCCGCATGGCCTACCAACTTTAGCGTTGAGGCAAGCCATTGAGGTTGTAAAGCTGGTTGCCAGCTCTTATGCGTAGTGCTGAACGTGTGACCGTTCCCGTGGCCTACCACGGTGAGTGCCCGTATTGGGACGCGTCTACCCGCCGACTCTTGTGCGCGGACGTTCTTGCGGGTGAAGTCGTTGCTGTCGGTCCCGCTGGGGAATTGTCCCGCTGGAAAGTACCTAGTCGGGTAGCAACTGTGATCAGACATCGGGCATCCGGTGGATACGTGATCGCTACGGAGCATGGGCTCGTTGGAGCGAATGATGAGCTTTCGGCATTCGAGCGAATCGCCAGCGTCACCGGTGATCCCGGAATCCGTACCAATGACGGCGGCTGCGATCCGTTCGGCGGCTTCGTCGTAGGCACGATGGCCTACGACGGCCGGCCTGGCGGGGGAGAAGTCTATCGTGTAACTCCCGACTATCGGGTCATCAAATTGCTTTCACCTGTGTCAATCTCGAATGGGGTCCAATGGTCGGCGGATGGCACCCGCGTCTACTACATCGACACACCGACTCGGCGCATTGATTCCTTCAGTGTCGAGCCTGAGACGGGCGCATGGTCCGACCGCCGCGTCCATCTCTTTCTCGACCGCACATTGGGATACCCCGACGGGATGGCGATTGATGAAGACGACGGGCTTTGGGTTGCGTTGTGGGGGGGTGGAGCGGTCAACCACTACGATGCGAACGGTCGCCTCGTCGAGAAAATTAGCGTGCCGGGCGTTAGCCAGGTCAGTTCCTGCGCATTCGGCGGCGATCGCCGTGATCTGTTGTACATCACCACGTCGCGCCAGGCCCTAGCGGACGATGAACAACCCTCTGCTGGCGCAATATTCGCAGTGCATACCGGCTCGCGCGGGGCGGTCATGCCCGACTTCGGTGGGTGATGGCGATCAGGGTGTGGCTCCTAGCCGCTGACGACCGTCGGATTTCTAAGCGATCCTGGGAGCTGTTCGGCGCCGGGGAAAGTACTACGGGGCATCTGCCTCCCATTCCGCGGTCCGCGAGTATCGTTACCGACTGCAGCCGTCGCTCCGCCGCCGGTAAACCCGACACTTACGGTCGATTGATGAGCTAGCTGTGCGGTTAGGTGCGCTTGGTTCAGAAAAAGGTGCAGAGAGGAATGGTGGTGTCCAAACTGCGGCAGCCGAGGACGTTTCGGTATACAACCTGGGTAGAAGCGGTGTGCATCCGTTGCGTGCGGAGAGCACCGTTCCACGATGAATTTGCCGATTTTGGCCGACCACAATGGGGCCCCGTCAACAGCAATGAGTGAGAAGAACTCGCCACGTCGGGTGTCAGCGGTCATCCGCGCATTGAATGAGGGCAAGCACATCGGTCGCTTGCTGAAGGGACTCGACCAGCAGACTGTCAAGCCCGACGAGATAATCCTCGTCGACTCGGGTTCTACCGACGACACCGTCGCGGTAGCACAAGCTGCCGGGTGTACCGTCGTGCCCATCGCTAAGGACGAATTCTCTTTTGGCCGTGCGCTTAATAAGGGGTGCGGCGCGGCGAGCGGTGACATATTGCTCTTCGTCTCGGCGCACGTCTACCCCGTCTACAACACCTACGTCGAGCACATCGTCGGCGCCTTCAACCGCGACGGTGTGGCCATCGCCTACGGACGCCAGGTCGGAGATGAGCGAACCAAGTTCTCGGAATCACGGGTGATGCTGAAATGGTTTCCGAACCAGAACATCTGGGATCAGGAACACCCGTTCAGCAACAATGCCAATGCCGCCGTACTGAAGTCGGTGTGGCGAGAGACGCCTTACGACGAGACGCTAACCGGCCTCGAAGACCTCGACTTTGCCAAGAAGGCTCTCGACAGGGGATATAAGATTGCCTATGTTGCGGACGCGCCGGTCGTCCATGTGCATGAGGAAACATGGAGCACCATTCGCAACCGGTATCGCCGGGAGGCGATGGCCTACGCCCGCATCGTCAAGGGCTCGGACATGTCCTTGCCACGGGCGCTACGACTCGCGTTGTCGAACATCGCGAGTGACTACCGCGATGCGCTCAAGGCGAACGTGCTACTCAGCAACGCGCTGAGCATCCCGCAATTTCGATTGGCTCAGTTCGTCGGGGCATGGCAAGGCTTCCGGGAGCCAGACCACGTGTCGGCGCGGCTGTTGGAGCGCTTCTACTATCCGGCCGAAGCACAGAGTAACGAACCCGCGCCCGCACCCGGTCGCAAGATCGTGTACTCCGAAGACTCCTGAATCAGCCACCGTTAGGGAGCAATGAGCCGCACCGTCGCCGTCGTACCAATGCGCCACAACAGTGAGCGCGTCCCAGGCAAAAATTATCGCCTCCTTGCAGGAATTCCGCTGTACCACCACGTGGTCCGGACCCTGGCTGCCGTACCCGAGATCGACCTGATCGTGGTCGACACTGACAGCGACTTCATCATCGAGGACTGCACCGAACACTTCCCGCAAGTGCGGGTGCTGTTGCGACCCGAGCACCTGCGCGACGGCAATATTGCCATGAACGATGTGCTTCTTAATACGCTCGACCAGGTGGACGCCGATATCGTCCTGCAGACTCACTCGACGAATCCATTTTTAAAGGTCGACACGGTTTCTGCGGCACTGAAGTTGTTCGGCACACCCGGTCAAGAGTACGACTCGATGTTCAGCGTCACTCGCCTGCATGCTCGACTCTGGGATGCCGAAACCCGTCCCATTAATCACGATCCGTCTGTGCTGCTTCGGACTCAGGATCTGCCACCGCTCTTCATCGAGAATTCTTGCTTCTTCATCTTCACCCCCGAGCTTCTGCGCGAGCGCGGTACTCGTATCGGTGCGCGCCCGTTCATGGTCGAAATGGGGCACCTGGAAGCGGTGGACATCGACAATGAAGAAGACTTCTCGTTGGCGGCCGCGATCGCCGGCAGTCGTGAGATCGGCGCATGAGTCTCCCGCTGATCCTCATTACATGCCGGCAGATGCAGGTCGAACTCCCGCGACACCGCGACCGAATCGAGAAACTCGGTTACGAAGTTCTGGCACCGGATCTCGCTGGGCGGCAACAATTTACGTCCGCCGATCTGCTAGCGTACGGGGAGCGTCTGGTCGGAATCATCGCGGGCGATGATGAGCTTGACCGCACCTTCTTCGATGGCGTACCCAGGCTCAAGACTGTAATCCGTTGGGGCATTGGCATGGACTCCGTCGACCGTGAGGCTGCGCACGAGCACGGCGTGACGGTACGGAACACTCCGGGGGTCTTCGGTCATGAGGTGGCCGATTCGGCGTTCGGTTACATCTTGTGTCTGGTTCGCGGCTACATCACGGTCGACGCCGCCGTGCGACGTGGCGAGTGGCCCAAGGTCGAAGGCGTGACTCTTGCCGGCGCGCAGCTCGGAATCATCGGCTTCGGTGTCATTGGTCGCGAAATAGCAAAACGTGCAAAAGGTTTCGACATGGATGTCGTTGCCTATGATCCTTTCGCCGACGCTGCACAAGCAGAGGTGCCGATTGTCAGACTCGACAAGCTTTTGACCACAAGCCGTTTCATAGTCCTAGCTTGCCCTCTGACACCGCAAACGCATCATCTGATCAATGCGGATCGACTCGCTCTGGTGCGGCCGGCCTCCTATCTGGTGAACGTCGCCCGAGGTCCGGTTGTTGTCGAGAGTGACCTCGTCGAGGCACTAAAGGCTGGCCGGCTTGCGGGGGCAGCGCTCGATGTGTTCGAGGTCGAGCCCCTGCCACTGGACAGTGAATTGCGCACGTTGCCAAACGTCGTGTTGGGCGCGCACAACGGATCCAACACGCGCGAGGGAGTAGTCCGCGCGAGCAACGTTGCGGTCGACTTATTGGTCGAGGAGCTGACGCGGTGACCGGTGCGATCATCGTCACTGGGGCCGCCGGGGGCATCGGTACGGCATTGTGCGACCGCGTGCGCCGAGATGGATATTTCGCGATTGGGATCGACAGGAATGTCGCCGCGGCCGCTGATATCCACCTACAAGTAGACCTAGGTCAGTCCGAGCAGCTCGTGGATATTGGCCGGCAACTCGGCCGGGATTACGAGCTGAAGGCTGTCGTACACAACGGGGCAGTGCAGCCAATTGCGGGGGCGGGGGACACGCCCTTCGACGAGTGGGCAAATGCATTGCGAGTCAACGTCCTTGCCGTGGATGCGTTGGTATCGGGTACGCGCGAAAGCCTGGCTGCCAACGATGGGTCGGTTGTAGTCATCAGCAGTGTTCACGGCCGGGCGACGACAGGCGGCATTACGGCCTATGCCACTACAAAGGCGGCGCTAGAGGGCTGGGTGCGCTCAGCTGCCATGGACCTCGCACCGAGCATCCGCGTCAACGCCATCGCTCCGGGAGCGATCGACACTGCGAAGCTTCGTGAAGGGTTTGCGCGTTGGGGGGAGACGGCCGAGGAGCGCAAGGAATTGCTGCGCCAGCGCACCGCGCTCCGGCGCATCGGGGAGCCCCGCGACGTCGCCGGCGCGGTGTCGTTTCTGATTGGCGACGACGCCCGCTTCATCACGGGGACGGTATTAGTCGTTGACGGTGGAGCGACGGCTCGCCTGGGTTCCGAATAGCTACCGGAGCGCTCAGAAACTTCGCAGCGCGGTAGTGGCCTTATGTGCGACTTGACTGGTGCACCGGCGGTATCCGCGATTGTCGAATGCTTAGTGCTTTAAACTACTTGACCTGTTGGAAATTTAGCGCGGTGTGAGTGCGTGCCGGGGAGAAGGACTTCAGAACCATGACTTTCCGCACTTTCGGGCCCAAGCTCAAAGCGCAACAGATTAAACATATTGAAACGCCCTGGAAGTCCCGGAACGGGAGCGCAACATCGTCGATCGGCGGCGCTGGCCCACACGAGCCGAACTACCGCTGGCGATCGTCTCCTGGATCGAGCGGACCTACCACGGCCGCCGCCGGCAACGCGCCCTCGGCCGACTCACCCCGATAGAGTTCGAACTGCTCCACACACCAGTCGCAACCGCGGCCTGAAATTCGCATCCCGCGAGTCAACTGAACCCGGGGCAGTCCCCGGTACGCCAAAGCGTTCGCTAGCGGATCGGCGCTAGATCTAATTATCGGGATGGGCAAGGTAACGGTGGCACCCTGACGTTTTGGGCTACTAGGACGAGCACCACCTACACTTGGGGCGGCATGATCGTCCCGCTGGTCACGCTCCAGCGCATCGGAAGTTGGACAGCCAAAAATGTTGGAGCGCAACGCCCGGAACTTGCCTAATTTGCCGTTTGTGGACGCCCCCTCTGTCTCGACCGCTATCGTCTATGAGCGCATCGCTAACCATAGTTTGCGTGGCCATGGACTTGATGTGAATACAAGCAGATAGCGGGATCCCGGAGGGACGAACCCAAAGTTGGCAGAACCATTGACGCCGAACCGTCGGCAGCGGATCCGAGAACGTATTCGATTCAAAAGCACTCCTTCGGACTTCCTGCCGAAGAGCGACAACAGCTCTTCCGAGCCAGGGTCGGCGCACACGGCATTTCGCTTCGACATCGAGGGGTTGCGTGCCGTTGCGGTATTAGCCGTTGTGCTCTTCCATGCTGATGTGCCTCGGGTCGGTGGTGGGTTCGTCGGCGTGGACGTGTTCTTTGTCATCTCAGGCTTTCTGATTACCGGGCTGCTCCGGCGCGAGGTGAGGACCGCCGGGACCGTCCTGCTGGGCCGGTTCTACGGCGCACGGGTCCGCCGCCTGTTGCCGGCATCGGCCATGGTCGGCGTCGTTACCGCTATTGGCTCGGCTGTTCTCTTACCGCCGTTGCAGGCCCGAGCCGTATTCGGTGACGGCATTGCTAGCGCGCTGTATGTCGGCAACTACTGGTTTCTTAAAAATGGCACCGACTACTTTGCCTCTGACATGCCCCCATCGCCGTTCCAGCACTATTGGTCTTTGGGTGTTGAGGAGCAGTTCTATCTGGTGTGGCCGGCCGTGATCATCGGTATCGCATGGCTAGTCCGGTTTACGCGTCGGCGTAGGGATGCCCACGCCGCGTCGTCGGAGACACCGTACTTCGTGACCCTTGCTTTGATAGCGGCGCTGTCGTTTTCGATCTCGCTGGCGGCCACTCGCGCGTGGCCTCCTTCGGCGTTCTATCAACTGCCGACCAGGGCCTGGCAGTTGGCCGCCGGCGGGCTGGTGGCGCTCACGGCTGGGCAGTGGCGTCGACTGCCGGCATTGCTGGCCGCGATCGCGGGTTGGGCAGGTCTGGCGGTGATTGTGCTGGCCTGTACCGAGCTGAATGCGACGACGCCCTACCCGGGGACCGCCGCGCTGATTCCCGTGGTTGGTGCGGTGCTGGTGATCGGTGCGGGTTGTGCCGCACCGGAGCAG
>NZ_LZIX01000096.1:0-731 GCF_001666955.1 Mycobacterium sp. E735
CGATCGTCGAGCGTTTCGGCTGACCGGGCGGACTTACGCGAAGGCCTCCACCGGGGGGCACGAGCAGACCAGGTTGCGGTCGCCGTAGGCGCCGTCGATGCGCCGCACCGGCGGCCACACCTTCGGCCGGAAGTTCTTGCCCAGCGGATAGGCGGCCTCTTCCCGCGTGTACGGGTGCTCCCAATCGGAGACCAGCAGGCATTCCGCCGTGTGCGGCGCGCCGCGCAGCGGATTGTCCTCCACCGGCCACTCCCCCGCGCCCACCCGGTCGATCTCGCGACGGATGGCGATCATGGCCTCGCAGAAGGCGTCGACCTCGGTCAGGGTCTCGCTCTCGGTGGGCTCCACCATCAGTGTGCCGGCCACCGGGAAGCTCATCGTCGGCGCGTGAAAGCCGTAGTCCGCCAAGCGCTTTGCGACATCGTCGACGGTCACGCCGGTCGACTTGGTGATGCCCCGCAGGTCCAGGATGCATTCGTGGGCGACCATCCCGTTCTCCCCGGTGTAGAGCACCGGGAAGTACTCGTCGAGTCGCCGGGCGATGTAGTTGGCCGAGGCGATCGCCGTCAGCGACGCGGCCCGCAGGCCGTCGCCGCCCATCATCCTGATGTAGGCCCAGCTGATCGGCAGGATCGAGGCGGACCCGTAGGGCGCCGACGACACCGGATGCCCCTGGGGCAACTCGGGAGCGTGCGGATGTCCCGGCAGGAAAGGGGCCAGATGCGAGCGCA
>NZ_LZIX01000097.1:0-777 GCF_001666955.1 Mycobacterium sp. E735
TTCGCTTCCCACGTGACCACCCTGGCCGACCTCGTCGCGCCCGTCCCCGACGCGCTGCCCGACGGCGAGGCGGCCGCGTTCGGCATCGCCTACCTGACCGCCTGGCATTCCCTGTGCGAGGTCGGGCGGCTGGCCCCCGGCGAACGCGTGCTCATCCACTCCGCCACCGGCGGCGTAGGACTGGCCGCCGTTTCGATCGCCCGGATGCTCGGCGCCCGGATCTACACGACGGCCGGCTCGGACGCCAAACGCGAAATGCTGCGGAGCCTTGGGGTCGAGTACGCCGGCGATTCCCGCAGCGTCGATTTCGCCGACGAGATCCGCGACCTCACCGACGGCTACGGGGTGGACGTCATCCTCAATTCCCTTCCGGGCGAAGCGATTCACCGCGGTGTCAAGCTGCTCGCCCCGGGCGGCCGGTTCATCGAGCTGGGCAAGAAGGACGTGCACGCCGACGCCGGGCTGGGGCTGGCGGCCCTGGCGAAGAGCGCGTCGTTCGCCGTGGTCGACCTGGACCTGAACCTCAAACTGCAACCGGCACGCTACCGCCGCATGCTCGCGGACATCCTGCGGCATGTGGCGGAGGGCCGCCTGCAGGTGCTCCCGGTCACCGAGTTCGGCCTGCAGGACGCCGGCGACGCCTTCGCGCTGATGGCCTCCGGGCGGCACACCGGCAAGATCGTCGTCTCGATCCCGGCCGGCGGCCGCCTCGCCGTCGGGCAGCGCGTCGGGGACGGGCGCGACGAGGTCGGCCAGGGTGGTCACGTGGGAAGCGAA
>NZ_LZIX01000098.1:0-48912 GCF_001666955.1 Mycobacterium sp. E735
ACCTCGACGACCTGTTGCTGGCAACGTATTCCGAGCTGCGGTCGCGCTCCAACATCACCGTCTGTGTCGGCGGTGGAATCGGCACGCCCGAGCGGGCGGCCGAATACCTGTCCGGGCGCTGGGCGCAGGAGTACGGCTTCCCGCTGATGCCGATCGACGGCATCCTGGTGGGCACCGCGGCGATGGCGGCCAAGGAGGCCACCACGTCGCCGTCGGTCAAGCGGATGCTGGTCGAGACGCAGGGCACCGACCAGTGGGTGGGCGCCGGAAAAGCCGTGGGCGGCATGGCTTCCAGCCGCAGCCAGCTGGGCGCCGACATCCACGAGATCGACAACAGCGCTTCGCGGTGCGGGCGGCTCCTCGACGAGGTCGCCGGTGACGCGGAGGCCGTCGCGGCTCGCCGCGACGAGATCATCGCGGCGATGGCCAACACGGCCAAGCCGTACTTCGGCGACGTCGCCGACATGACCTACCTGCAGTGGCTGCAGCGCTACGTCGAGCTCGCCATCGGGGAGGGCAACTCCACCGCCGACACAGACGGTGATGTTGGAGCGCGACCGCAGCTCGGAATACGTTGCCAGCAACAGGTCGTCGAGGTCTTCCCAGGAGTGGTGGCCGCCGGCGCGCCCACCCTCGATGTGCATGATCACCGGCTTGGTGGGCACTTCGGTCGCGATCCGGATGACCGAGCGGATCTGCTCGACCGTGCCGGGCTTGAACACGACGTGGCTGATGCCGACGTCGTTCAGCTCCTCGATCAGCTCCACGGCGTCCTCGAGGTCGGGGATGCCGGCACTGATGACGAGGCCATCGATCGCCGCACCGGACTGACGCGCCTTCTGCACCAACCGCTTTCCGCCGACCTGCAGCTTCCATAGGTACGGGTCGAGGAACAACGCGTTGAACTGATAGGTGCGGCCCGGCTCGAGCAGCGTTGCGAGCTCATCGACGCGTGCGCCGAAGATCTCCTCGGTGACCTGCCCACCGCCGGCCAGCTCGGCCCAGTGCCCCGCGTTGGCCGCGGCGGCGACGATCTTGGCGTCCACGGTCGTCGGGGTCATGCCCGCGAGCAGGATCGGCGAGCGTCCGGTCAACCGGGTGAACTTCGTCGAGAGCTTGACCCGGCCGTCGGGAAGGCTCACCACCGTGGGGGCGTACGTCGACCACGCCCGCGCCACCTCGGGGACGGCCCCGACGGTGAAGAGGTTGCGCTGCCCGCCGCGGGTCGCGGCGGGCACGATGCCCACACCCAGGCCCCGGATCACCGGCGCGGTCAGCCGGGTCAGGATGTCACCGGGCCCCAGGTCGAGGATCCAGCGCGCACCGGCGTCGTGCACCCGGCCGATCTCCTCGACCCAGTCGACGCGGCGCACCAGGATGGACTCGGTCAGCTCGCGCGCCAGCGCGACGTCGAGCCCCACCTTTTCGGCCCAGCCGCCGACGATGTCGATGCCGTCGGCCAACCGGGGCGTGTGGAAGCCGACCTCCACCTGCACCGGGTCGAAGACCGGTGCGAAGACGTCCCCACCGCGAAGCTTGTTCTTGCGCTCGGCCTCTTCCTTTTCGGAGATCTGCTGGCAGTACAGCTCGAACCGGGACAGCTGTTCGGGGGTGCCGGTGATGACGACCGAGCGCCGGCCGTTGCGAATCGACAGCACCGGCGGCAACACGGTGCGGACGTCCTGCGCGAACTCGTCGAGCAGGCGGCCGATGCGCTCGGGGTCGGCGTTGGTCACCGACACCATCGGTGGGCGGTCGCCGAGCACGGAGATTCCGCGCCGACGAGCCACCAGCGTCCCGGCCGCACCGATCAGCTGGGCCATCGCCAGCAGTTCGGCGTCGCGGGTACCGGCGGCCTTGAGCGCCTCGACCGCGAGCACCCCTTGCGAATGCCCCGCGACGGCCACCGGCGGGGTGTCGTTCAAATCCATGCCTTGGCGCGCCAGCGCGCGCACGGCGGCGATCTGGGTGAGCAGCACGCCGGGAATCGACACCGCGGCCGACGTCAGGTGCTTGTCCGACGGGACGGGGTCCTCGGCCGCGAGCGCCCGCACCCAGGTGAGCGGCTCGAAACCGATCGGGCGCACCACCACGAGCTCTTTGGCCACCGGCTCGAGCAGCAGCTCCACCTCACCGACCAGCGTTGCCAGGTCGGCCTCGATCCCGGCCGACGACACCAGTTCTTCCAGGGTTTCCAGCCAGGCGCTGCCCTGGCCCCCGAATGCGACGGCGTACGGCTCGCCGGCCGTCAGACGGTCGACCAGAGCATGGGTGTCCCCGGCAGGTGCGTGGGGGCCTTTCCCGTCGCGATCGGCGGACACCCGGTCGTGCTCGTGGATCGTCACGTCTATCTCCCTCAATGCGTCATGTACGTCTTACGTATCAGTGCTTTCAGCCGGTCCGAAGGGGACAGGAACTCGAGAGAGTCCGTCGATTCCGCATCGAATCGCGACCGAAAATCCGTCTGACCGGTGTGTTGTCGGCGGGCCGTCCGCATGGGTGGAGCGGCGCGGCGGACTGCATCGGCTGTACTAAGAGTGTCATAAGGATCGACCCCCGTTTCGCGTGGTGATTGGTTACTGGTGAGTTCTACGCATGGGTAACCGTGTCGTGGGTAACACCGGTCTGAATCGGCGGCGCGGGCCCCGCGAACAAACCCGCTGCGTGCAGGTGGTTACGGTCGAGTAGCTATAACTGCGCTGATCAAGGCAGTTTTGTTATGTAATCGTTATGTAAAAATTTCGAGCCGTCGAGCCGCGTCGATCCCGCCTCGGCCGCGTCGCGCGGGCGGCATCCGCGCCCGCCGCCGCCAGAAATGAGCGAACGAGTGTTTGCTGGGATCTCTAAGACTCGCGGCCCGACGGTGGCGGGTGACGGAAACCCGGCGGCTAGGCCCACTGGCCGAATTGCGGCTTGAGGATTTCGTTGATGTCCACCCCGACGCCGCCGACGCTGCGTTTGTCGATCTCGACCTGATGCAAATGGGCGGCCGGGTGGGCGAATCCCTTGGGTGACCCCCAGTTGTGCTGCCAGAAGTACGAGCCCAGACCGTCGTGCAGCGCCCAGTCGATGGTCTTCGAATTGGCGTACACACCTGTGCGCTGATGACCGATCACCGACTCCCAGGACCGCAGGTAGGGCGCGATCAGCTGTTTGTACTGGTCGTAAGAGGGGTCGTCGTCGATGGAGGCGTAGATCGGTGCGCTGGCGGGGCCGCCGGCGGCGGCGTGCAGTTGCATCCCGCGCTGCGCGTGCTGGAGCCCGGCGCTGGCCCCGCCGAGCCAATCGGCGGTGTCACCCTTCCCGTACTGATAACAGGAGACGATCTTCAGCCCGTTGCTGTTGAGGTCACGCGCCTCGGCGACCTGGATCGGCTTGCCCAGCATCCAGTTGCCGCCGGGTCGCCGGTCCGATACGTACCTGATCGAGCCCACGGCACCGGCGGCCCGGATCTGACTGGCTGGGATGACGCCGGCCGCGTAGTCCAAGAGGGTGCCGAGCGACGCCGACGCCGGTGTGGCGCCCATGGACGCGCCCGCGACGCCCAGGCCCACCAAGGCCGGGGTCGCGGCCGCCAGTCTGAGGAGGTCGCGCCGCGAAACCGATGACACAAGCGACAGGGTACGACAGTAACCCCATCCGACACATTGACCACACTGGTCACATCTGCATCACGGTGCCGCATCCTGGGTTTGGGGTGACGCCGCCGTGGGCAGCACGATGACGCTCACGCCGTCCAGGCCGCGGCCGGCGGTCTGCCGGGCGATCTCGTCGAGGAAGTGTGCGGCCGCCGGGTTGATCGATCCCGCCCAGGCCCGGAAGCCCTGGACGATGACGGGGTCGCGCTCGAGTGACGGTTGCACTCCCCGCAGCACGCACACCACGTCGTCGGGCAGTGGGTCGGCGAGCTGGTTGTCGATCCAACGCCGGGCGAGCTCCGTGGCCGCGCCGTCGTCGGCCAACTTGATGACCTCGCCGGCGAGGTCACGCAATCGATCGAACAACACCTGGCGCCCCGGCGTCTCGGCCAGTTTCGCCAGCAGGGTGCTGGCCGCCGCCGGCAGGACCATCTGCCCGAAGAGCACCGGAACCGGCAGGTCCCACTCCTCGAACAGGTCTGCGTACATGGCGGCGACGGGCTCGGACAGCGGCGCGCTGAGCCGCCCGATGACCCCGATGCTGTCGCGGTGGGTGGTCGCGAGCCTGCGCAGGATGTCCTCGTTGACGTCTTCGGCGGGACAATCGGTGGCGGCACGGGAGCGATCGATGGCCGCGATCAGCTGGTCCAGCCGGTCGCGCTGACGCATCAACAACGTGCGGTGCTCATCGAGCACACCCGCCAACGTGGTGCGCCCACCCGCGATCAGCCGCTGGATGTCGTTGATGCTGACGCCGAGACTCCTCATCAAATCGATGCGCAACAGGTCGAGCACCTGCTCGACGTCGAAGACCCGGTAGCCGTTGGACAGATGCTCGGCGCGCAGCAGGCCGATTTTCTCGTAGTGGCGGATGCGACCGGAAGCGATCCCGGTCAGGGCCGTGACGTCGCCGATCAGCAACTGCTCAGCCACCCCTTGACCTTACAACTGTGGCAAGGTCTGTACTGATCAGATGGAACGCGACCAGCTGATCGACCTCACCCGCCGCGCCTTGAAGTTGGCGCGCGACAGGACCACCGATCTCGCCCCGCAGGAGCACCGGGTCGAGGCGCGGGCATACACGTCGACCGAGCGCCACGTCCAGGACCGCGCCCTGGTGATGGCCAGCCCCCAGTTGGTCGGCTATGCCTCGGAGTTACCCTCCCCCGGCGCGTATTGCACCAAGACGGTGATGGGCCGGTCCATCTTGTTGACCCGCACGGCCGACGGATCGGTCAAGGCGTTCAACAACGTCTGCCTGCACCGCCAGTCGCAAGTGGCGACGGGATGCGGCAGCGCAAAGCGATTCACCTGCCCGTACCACGCGTGGACCTACGACAACACCGGGCGCTTGGTCGGCCTGCCGGGTCGGGAAGGGTTCCCGGACATCAGCGTCAAAGTCGACGGCCTGACCGAACTCCCGGCTGCCGAGTTCGCCGGATTCCTCTGGATCGCAATGGATCCCGGCTCTCCACTGGACGTCGCCGCACACCTCGGCCCGCTTGCCTCCGAGCTCGATTCGTGGGGCATCGGGCGGTGGTCGCCGCTGGGCGAGAAGGTGCTCGACTGCCCGATCAATTGGAAGCTCGCGGTCGACACCTTCTCGGAGAACTACCATTTCGCCACCGTCCACCAGCAGACCTTCGCCACGATCGCCCGCAGTAACTGCACGGTCTTCGATTCGTTCGGTCCGCACCACCGGTTGATCTTCCCGCTCAACACGATCCTGCGGCTGGACGAGGTCCCCGAAGATCGGTGGGATCCGTTCCAGAACATGGTCGTCATCTACGCGCTGTTCCCCAACATCGTGCTGTCGGTCACCATCGCCAACGGCGAGCTGTTCCGGATCTACCCCGGCGATCGACCGGGGAACTCGGTCACCGTGCACCAGAATTCGACACCGCTGGATCTGACCGACGAATCGGTGGCGGCTGGCGCGCAGGCGGTCTTCGAGTACGCCCACGCCACCGTGCGCGACGAGGACTACCGCCTCGTCGAGGGCCTGCAGGCCAACCTCGATTCGGGCGTTCGCGACCACTTGCTGTTCGGCCGCAACGAACCCGGGCTGCAACATCGCCACATCGCCTGGGACCGGGCGCTCGCCGAGGTTCGCGACACCTAAACCGCGCACACGACACGCCGCAGAACGTGTGCGTGGCTTCAGTCTCGATGCGGCTCCCTCAATCGTCGACGGTCAGCGCCGCCACGAGGTCATCCAATAGCGTTGCCAAATCGTCGCTTTGGGCGGCGCGCACCGTGGTCAACAGCCCGACCGCTTCCTGTCGGCGTCCCCGGGCCAACAGCTGCACCAGCAGGCCCGCGGCCGTCTGCAGGTCCCGGTCGGCGGGTTCGAGGTTCGCGACGGTGGTGGCCAGCACCTCGACCAGCTCCCAGTCCCGATACAGGGCCAGGGAGCGCTCGTTGAACGCGAAACCGGTCACGGGCGTGCCCCACAGGGTCCCCCTGTAGCGGTACGGGCCCTCCATGTATTCGATGGGCAGGCCGTGCGCGGGCGCGGGCACCAGTGGTTCCCCGACGATGTCGAGTTGCATGGTGCGGCAGGTGATCCGGTGGCGATCCGGCATATATCGGGCGGCCGCATGCGGCCGCACCAACGGCTGCACCGCCTCCGGCCATCGCACATAGCTGCTGACCGTGACCTCGACGTCTTCGGCGCACTCCGGCGGGATGGCCGGGTCGGGATGACTCATCGTCACACCGGTAAACGGCTGCAGCGCATTGGCGTTCGTGCGATCAAACTGCCGCCAGATGCTCAGGTCCACGCCGTTGTCGAAGTTGATGGTGCGCCATTCATGGGACCGGGCCCGCGGGTCTCCCCCGGTCCCGCCGCCGCCCGCGTACTTCGGGAACCACTGCCGGTCGATGTGACCGCTGCTGCCGGAAACCTGTTCGACGACATCGCCCCAACGCAGCGTGCCGGTCATCGCAATGCCGGTCTGGAAGTACGAGTAGGTCTCGGTTTGGCCGAAGCAGCAGATCTTCCCGTTGTATGTCGAGGCGCCCACCGGTGTCGGTGCGCGCGTTGGCGTTACGGCCAAGTCCAGGCGCATCGGACGACCCGACTGATCCTCGCCGACCAGGCTGACGCGATAGGTGTAGGGCAGCAGCTCCCCGTCGGCGTCGCGACACGTGGTCCACGACGCGGTGCCGGCCCCGCTGGAGTAATGGATGTCCAGATAACCCGGCGCCAGGCTGAGCTTGCGCTGCGCACCGGGCTTCATGTTGGCGGGCGGCATGTCGTAGTCCGTGTAGGTGCCGTAGTCACCGGTGGCGAGATCGAACAGCGCCAGCGTGTAGAAGTCCGCGACCACGGTCCCGCCGGGCCGGTTCTTGTTGAAGATGGTCAGGAAGGCAAACGATCGGTCGTCCTCGGCGGCATCGAGCTGCCCGGCGATGAACCAGGTGTCCGATTCCTGGTCCGGGTGTTCGCCCTCGGCGGCGGGAAAGTCCAGCTGGCTGTCGCCGGGCACCAACTGGAACGGGTAACTGCGCCAATCGCTGGTCATATGGGGCCTCGCTGCTTTTTTCGCTATGTTAGCGTCAATAGCGAAATCACGGTCACTGCGCCATGTGCGCGCGCCCAACCGTCGAGGAAGTGCCCGATGACAGCAATTGCCGACCACCGGTCCTACAGCGAACTCTTCATCGGGGGGCAGTGGCGTAAGCCCGCCAATCCCCAACAGCTCGCCGTCATCTCCCCGCACTCGGAAGAGCCGGTCGGACACGTCCAGGTGGCCGGGCCGGAGGACGTCGAAGCGGCCGTCGCCGCCGCGCGCCGCGCCTTCGACCACGGCCCGTGGCCGCGGATGTCCCACGCCGAGCGGATGGCCAAGGTCGAGCAGCTCGCCACGATCTACGGCGGCCACATCGAGGAGATGGCCGACCTGATCACCGACGAGATGGGCTCCCCGCGCAGCTTCAGCCGGATGGGCCAGGGGGCGGCTGCGGCGACGCTCATCCATCTGGCGCTGGCCGCCGCGCGCGACTTCCCGTGGGAGGAACGGCGCCAGGGCGTGCTCGGCGAAGTGCACCTGCGCAGGGCCCCGGTCGGGGTGGTCGGCGCGATCGTCCCGTGGAACGTGCCGCAGTTCCTGATCATGCCCAAACTGATCCCGGCGCTGATCGCCGGGTGCACCGTCATCATCAAACCCGCGCCCGAAACTCCCCTGGACGCTTTGTGGTTGGCGGAGATGATCGAGCAGCTGGACCTGCCCGAAGGGGTGGTCTCGGTGTTGCCCGGCGGCCCCGAGATCGGCGAGGCGCTGGTGCGTCATCCGGGTGTGGACAAGATCGCGTTCACCGGGTCGAGCGCCGTCGGCCGCCGCATCGCCGCTCTGTGCGGCGAACAACTCAAGCGGGTGAGCCTGGAATTGGGCGGTAAATCCGCGGCGATCATTCTCGACGACGCCGACATCGGCAAGACCGTCGCCGGATTGAAAACCGCAGGCCTGATGAACAATGGCCAGGCCTGCGTCGCCCAGACCCGCATCCTGGTCAGCGACCGGCGACACGACGAGGTCGTCGACGCGCTCGCCGACATGATGTCGGCCCTGCAGGTCGGCGATCCGGCCGATGACACCACCGACATCGGACCCCTTGTCGCGCAACGGCAACAACGCCGCGTCCAGGACTACATCAAGTCGGGTCAGGCCGAGGGGGCCCGCGTGGTCCTCGGCGGCCTGGACAGCCCTTCGGACCGCGGCTGGTATGTGCGGCCGACGCTCTTCGCCGACGCCACCAACGACATGCGCATCGCCCGGGAGGAGATCTTCGGCCCGGTGTTGACCGTGCTGCGCTACCGCGATGAGGACGACGCGATACGCATCGCCAACGAGACCGACTACGGTTTGGCCGGTTCCGTGTGGACCTCCGACATCGCACACGGCATGGAGATTGCGGCGGGGGTGCGCACCGGCACGTACGGCATCAACATGTACACGCTCGACATCGGCGCCCCCTTCGGCGGCTTCAAGCAATCGGGCATCGGACGCGAGTTCGGCCCGGAGGGGCTCGACGAATACGTCGAGTTGCAGACGTTGGTGTGCAAGGGGCAGTTGCCGCCGCTATAACCCGCCGTCAGTGCCCTGCCCGTGATCGGGGGCATATGGCGATTGCCATTTGCGATATCACCGGTGATATCACAATCCGAACCCGTCCCATGGTCGCGGCCATCGCTACGCCGTCTCCGGCCGCCATGACGGGTCGCGGCCCGGCGGTGCTACGTCGTCATCGGCCACTGGCGGGCAGCTGCAGGGTGAGCTCGACCGGGCAGCACAGCGCGCCGTGCTGATTGGTCACCTGGATCTCGATGTCCACGAGACAGCGGGGCGGGTCCACGGAGTCGTCGCGACGCTTGGCCACCGCGCGTCCCCGACCGATCATGGTGTCGCCGGCGTAGACCGAACCCGTCAGCCGCAAGGAGCGCCGCACCACGCGGCTGCTCGGGCCCGCCCAGTCGGTCGCGACACGGTCGGCGAAGCCGGCGAGGTGCATCGTGTTGACGTAGATTGTCGGATTGCCCTGGCGCCGCGCATATTCCGGGTCAAAGTGGCCCGGGAAGTAGTCCCACGTCGCTCCGGCGTTCTCGACCACTCGCTGGTAGCTGATGTGGTCGACCACCTCGGGCAGGTCTGCCGGAACGGTGATCGCGTCGAAGTCCAGGCCGTCGTCGCTCACGGCGATCCCCCCGGGGTGAACCGAAACAACGTGTTGCGGCACGTGGCGACCACCGTCTGGTCCTGGCGGCGATAGGTCTCCAGCGTCTCGACGAAATGGCCGACGCCCAGCCGCGTCCGCTTCTCCGGCGACACCGACACCAGTTCCTCGACGACGGTGAGCACGTCACCTTCGACGATGGGCTCGAGGAACTCGACGTCGTTGGCCGCGTTGATGAAGGTGGTGCCGGGCAACGGCACCCGCAGGACCAGGGACGCCGCCGGCGGCCTGCCCTGTGGCAGCCACGGCGGGGGGATCAGCCAACCCATCAACATCGCTGGGGGCGCCGGCAGCCCGCCCCACGTCCGGTTCGCGAAGTCGGCGTCCCAATAGGACCGATTGCGGTCGTGGACCATCGCCGCGAACAACTGGATGCGCGCGCCGCTGACCGCCGTGGCCGCGGTGCGGGGCTCGCTGGCCGCGCCGACCATCCGCAGCGCGTCTTCGTAGGTGCCGAAGGCCAGCTCGTAACTCAGATCCACGCCGCTCACATAACGAGCGGGTGCCTGCTGGGCACCGAATCCCATTGCAGCGTGCGGGAAGTGAAGTACCAGCCGCCACGCTCATAGATCAGCGTGTCCCGGAAGATCCCGGTGGCCCGCAACGTGGTGTCGCCGTACATGGCGGCGAAAAGCACGGCGACACAATGCTGTGTCGCGTTGACCCCGTCGACGCGGATCTCGTGGTCGAGGGTGACAAGCCGTTGTCCGTCACCTCCGTCGAACGCCGCACGCAGGTCGTCGAACGTGTCGCCGTCGCGGTGGTAGGTCGCGCCGGAGTGGCGGAACGTGGCGATCCAGCGCTCGCGGTCGCCGTCGGAGTAGGCCCGGTTGTGCCGGGCGTTCAGATTGAGGATGGCGGCTCGACCCGTGGCGGCCTGCAGCATTTGCTGTTCCTGATAGGACATGGTCATTGCGGTCTCCAGACTCTCCCGGGAAACGACTGCCAACGAGCGGACGGACGTAACATTAAAGTAACTTTCCGACGATTACGTAACATTAACGTAACTTACCGGCTAACGTTATAGCCCTGAGCTTCACGATCCCACGCCTCCTGAGTCACCCCCCGCTCGCGTAACAGGTCTTTGCGTATCCGCCCGATGACGTTCTTCGGAAGTTCGCGGACGGTCTCCACGAATCGCGGCACGCAGAAGTACGGCATCCGGGCCGCGCAGAAATCGAGCAGCTCGGTGTAATCGACTGTGGTCCCGGGCCGCAACGTCACCACCAGCAGGATGTCGTCCTCGCCCAACGAGCTGGGCACCCCGACCGCGGCCGCTTCGGCCACGGCGGGATGGCTCATGACGACGGCCTCCACTTCGACCGAGGAAACGTTCTCTCCCCGCCGGCGCAACGAATCCTTGCGGCGGTCGACGTAGGTCAGGTTGCCTTCGGTGTCGAGCCGGCCGAGGTCGCCGGTGCGAAACCATTCCTGGTGCGGAACCACCCGTGAGCCTTCGCCGACATAGCCTTCGCTCATCACACCCGGGTACCGGGCCCGGCAGGCGATCTCCCCGACCGCACCGGCGGACAGCGGGTCGCCGGCTTCGTCGACGATGCGTACGTCGAAGTTCGGATTCGGCCGCCCCGACGTCCCGGGGACCCCCTCGTCGGCCAGGGCCTTGACGGCGATCGGGAACGCCTCGGTCATCCCGTACATCGTGACAATCCGGCAGCCGTAACGGTTTTCGATGTCGCGATACGCCTTGGCGTCGATCGGAGCCGCGGAGATGAATCGCAGTGGCAGCTGCGCGTCCCGGGGGTCCGCGGGCAGGTTGTGCAGCATCGACACCATGGCACCGGCGCCGGCGAAGCCGATGGCGCCGCGGGCACGGATGTCGTCCCACACCTGGCCGGGGTGAAACGCCTGGGCCAGCACGGTCGTCGCGCCGAACAGCATCGGCGCCAACACGCTGGGAGCCGCGCTCAGGTGAAACAGCGGCATCGCCGTCCAGAGCACCTCCCCGTCCCGCAGTTCCCAGGCCGACGCGACGGTCGCGGCCACGGTGAACAGGTAATGCCATGTCGTGGCAACCGCTTTGGACGGGCCGGTGGTGCCCGACGTGAAGAACAGGCATCCCACCTCCCCCGCCGCGGTGTGCGCCCCGGCGACCGCCGGCCCCCCGCCGCGGTTCAATGCCGCCCGGAGTGAATCATCTTGCAGCACAACGCTGGGCGCGGCTTCCAGCGCGTCGGCAACCTCGTCGACCCTGGGCCGCCGCTCGGCATCCGTGAGGATCACCTTGGCCTGCGACAACCGCAGGGCGTGCAGCAGGAAGTCTGCCTTGTTGGCGGCGTTGACGGCCGCGCTCACCGCGCCGAGGCGCGCCGCACCCAGCCAGAAGTACACCCACTCCGGGCACGTTGCGGTGAACAGCGCCACGCAGTCACGCGGGCCAACGCCGAAGTCCGCGAGCATGTTCGCCGCGGCGCAGGACCGCTGCCGCATCTGCTCGAAGGTCACCTCGACGCCGGCGATCGACATCATCACCCGGTCGGGATATTGCTCGGCGCGCCGGTCGAGCACCGCCGGCACGGTGAAATCGTCGACGCCGAAATCGGAGGGCCCTAACGGCGCGCTCCGGTCGGGGTGCATCGGCTCGCCGATTAGGCTTTCGCGGCCGCCGGATCGGGCTCACCGGCTGCGGTGTAACCGAAGTCGGACGGCGAGGCCTCGGTGCCGGGGTAGAAGCGGTGCGCCCACCGGCGAAGGGCCGCATAGTCGTGCGCCTCTTCGGGAGCCAGGTTCGGCTTCTCCAGGTACTTCATGTTCTCCCACGTGAAGAAGTCCTGTTTGATGACTTCTTGCTGCAGCGCCAGGAATTTGGCCGCGCGACCGGTCGGCACGTCGCCCGTATCGCCGGGCTCGCGGACCGACGCCTGTGTGTAGAAGTAGTCGGTGTAGTCCTCGTCGACCGGCGTTTGCCCCGTGACCTGCACGGTGGCCACCAGCTCGCTCGGGAAGCGGACCACCCCCAGCCCCAGGGAGTAGTTGTCGTAGATGATCTTGGCGTCGACCGGCCCGTTGGGGGTCAGCCAGGTCGACGCGCGCCCGCCGCCGAAATGGGCGTTGACGGTCGCGTGCAGGTGATACCCGGAGACCTCGAACGACGCGGTGGTGGCGGGATTGGCGGCCTTGTGCACGTATTGCACGTGGTACGGGTCGGCGGCGTTCTCGATGATCATCTGCGGGTGCACCTTCACCCGGTTGAGCATCTGCGTGTGCGGGTGCAGCGGGTAATACTCGTTGGTTTCCAGTTCGGGCAGCACCGGCGGCTGCCAGTACGGTGCCCGCCCGTGCCGCTCGTGCCAGGCGAGGATGAAGCCGTACCACTCCACGGTCGGGTAGGTGCGGATGCGGACGTTGTTCTTGCAACCGATCTTGCTGTAGGGAATCAGCGCATTCGTGCCGTCACCCCGCCAGCGCCAGCCATGCCAGGGGCAGACGATGTTGTCGCCTTCCACCGTGCCGCCGACGCCCAGGTTGGCGCCGAGGTGTTGGCAATAAGCGTCCATCACGTGCACCTGGCCGGACTCGGTGCGGAAGATGACGAGTTCCTCACCGAAGTAGTGCGCCCGCTTGACCGCCCCGGCGGCCAGGTCGGAGCCGAATGCCACGATGAACCAACCGGTCGGGAACCGATAGGTCGACAGCGCGATGCCGGCCTGTCCGAACTCGCGTTCCGAGGGATCTCCCGCCGGATCCGAAGCCGGGTCCGAAATTGTATGCGTCACGAGCTCTCCATATCCCGCCCTGCCCAGGCGAGCCGAGCGCAACTGGGCCGCCCTTCGATCACCGCGGTTCGACGACAAGGTCTATTTTTACTATTTTAAGCATTGAACGTCAACGCGGCGCCAACGCGTCCGACAGAGCGGGGTTTGAAGATGACGGCTGCGGCGGTGGACCTTTCCGACTTCGCCCTGTGGCGCAACGGGTTTCCCGACGACCTGTTCGCTGACCTGCGGCGCAACACGCCACTGTTCAGGCACGAACTGACCCCCGGCGTGGCCAAGACGGTGCACCGCGATTTCTGGGTGGCGACCCGACACCGGCACGCCGTTCGCCTGCACCGCGACACCGAGTCGTTCACCGCGGCCGACGGGCCGCTGATTCAGCCGGTCGCGATGTTCTCGTCGTCGCCAACGATCATCACGCTGGACCCCCCGGACCTGAACAAACGCCGCAAACTCATCTCAAATGCGTTCAATCCGCGAGCGATCGCAAAGCTGGAGGACGGCATCCGGGCGCGCGCGGCGCGGATGATCGACGACCTGCTCGCCGCGGGCGGCGGCGACTGGATCTCCGACGTCGCCGACGCATTGCCGATGACCGTGATCGGCGACATCATCGGCATCCCCGATCAGGACCGACCGCGCGTATTCGACCTCTTCGACCGCATCCTGAAGGCGCTTGCGCCCGAAGCCCGTCCGACCGGGCAGGTGGAACTCGAGCTCTTCGCCTCGGTCTTCGACTACGCCATGGAGCTGACCGCCGAGAAGCGGCGTAACCCGACCGATGACATCTGGAGCACCCTGGCGTCGGCGGTGATCACCGGCGACGACGGTGTGGAATTCAGGTTGCCCCCCAACGAACTCGAATTCTTCTTCTTCGTCCTGGCTTTCGCCGGCAGCGACACCACCAAGAACGCACTCGCGATCGGGCTGCAGGCCTTTCTCGCCAACCCCGAGCAGATCGAACGCTATCGGACGGACGAGGGCCTGCGCCCGACCGCGATCGAGGAGGTGTTGCGCTGGGCGTCACCGGTGGCCTATTGGACGCGCACCGCGAAGGTCGACGTGGAGATGGACGGCCAGCACATCGCCAAGGGCGAGCGGGTGGTGTCGATGCTGCGGTCGGCGAACCGTGACGAGGAGGTCTTCTCCTCGCCATTCACCTTCGACATCGGCCGTCAACCCAACCCGCACGTGGCCTTCGGTGGCGGGGGACCGCACCATTGCCTCGGCGCGATGCTCGCGCGGGCGGAACTTCGCGCGGTCTTCGACGAGCTGTTGCTGCGCTGCGACGAGATCGAGATCGGGCCGGCCACGGTGGCTTATCCGAACCTGATGACCAACATGTCGATCTACGACGAGATGTCGATCTCGCTGACCGAGCGGCGCTAGCCGCCAGGTCAGTCGATCAGCCGCAGCGCGGCCTTGGGGCACTGGTCCACCGCGGCCCGCACGTCGATCTCGAGCCGCGGCGGCACGGGTCCGTCCGCGATCTGCACCACGTCCTCGTCGCCCAGCTCGAAGACTTCCGGCGCCAGCGATTCGCAGAAACCGTTGGCCTCACAAAGGTTTTCGTCAACCGTCACGCGCATCAGATGCCCTCCACTTCTCTAGAGGCCCTTGGGTCGGGTCCCGATCACCCCGCTGCTCGCGAGGCGCGTCAGTTCTTCGTCGGTCAGCCCGCACCGATCACGCAGCACGTCCTCATTGTGCTCGCCCAACCGCGGCGGTGGTCGCAACAGCCAGCTGTCCTGGCCGGAAAGCCGCGCGAACGGTGGGCAGGGGTACAAGCCCGCGCCGGTGCTGGGGTGGTGCAGCGTCTCCAGGAAGCCCCGGTGGCGCAGTTGGAGATTGTCGGTGACCAGCGACGGCGACACGACCGGAGCGGCGGGTATGCCCGCGGCTGCCAAGCGCTCCACCGTCGGGTCACGCGGTTGCCGGCCGAACCACTCCGCTAGCCGGCGATCGAGGTCGTCGGCCCGCTGACACCGCCCCGTGACGGTGGACAGCTGCTCGTCACACCACGCCGGTCGATCCATCAACTCGACCAGCGCATGCCACTGCCGGTCGTCGCGCACGGTGACCGCGATCCAGTCGTCCTCCCCGGCGCAGCGGTAGATGTTCTGGATCGCATCGCCGAAACCGCGGTTACCCCGCCGGGTCAGCGTCGTCCCGAAGACCTCCGACTCGATCGCCTGTATCGCGGTGGCGTTCAGCACCGTTTCCAGCATCGGCAGCTCGACGAGCTGGCCCGATCCGGTGCGGTCGGCGAAGTTCAGCGCGGCCAGCACGGCGAAGGCGGCGTGCACGCCGGCCAGCGGGTCGCATGCCCCGCGCGGCGTGACAGGCGGGGTGTCGGGCAGTCCGGTCACCCACGCCAGGCCGGCGATCTGCTCCATGGTGGGGGCGAATCCGACCCGGTCCCGCCACGGGCCGTCCAGCCCGAAGGCGGGCATGCGGGCGACTACGAGCTTGGGGTTGACGTCCAGCAGCACGTCGGCGGTCAGGCCGAATTGCTCCATCACCCGGGGTGAGAAGTTCTCGATCACCACGTCTGCGCCGGCGGCCAGCTCGGTGAACAGGCGCCGCCCGTCTTCGGATCCCAAATCCAATGTCACCGAACGCTTGTTGGTGTTCATGGCGTGGAAGACCCAACCGTATTCCCACCAATCGTCGACGTCGGTGCGCATGCCGCCCGAGTAGCGGATGCCGTCGGGCCGCTGTATCGATTCGACCTTGACGACGTCGGCGCCGAACGCGGCCAGCAGGTGGGTCGCCGCGGGACCGGCCCAGAACGCAGTCAGGTCGACGATGCGCACACCGGACAGGGGAAGATCCGTCGCCGGCGACACCACGGCCATTTCTCTTGGAAGCGGAGCGTTTTCATCGTCAGCCTCGCCCAGGGCGGGGGCTACGCGCGGTGGGGCGGGCGCGCACTCCGACATCAGCCACGGCGCTCGCGGCTGGTGAAAGCCGGCGGGGTTGGCCACGAAGGCGCCGCGCTGCGTCACGTACTCCATCTCTCGGATCGTGGAGCCGTTGCCGAGCGCCGCGATGGGCAACCGGAACAGTTGGCCGAGCTCGACGATCTCCTCGACGGTCCGTTCAGCCAGCCAGGGGCCGATCTGTTCGCGGATCAGGTCGCGGTAGGCCCACCGGCCGATCTGGAAGCGGAGCTGTTCGATCTCCTCCAGCTGCGGGCACTCGACCATCGCGACGAAGTCGAGCCATTGCTGGCCGGTGACCATGGTGATCCCGACGTAGCCGTCCTTGGCGGGCTCGATCGACGGGACTTCCAGCGTGCGGCGAACCGGCGGCACGCGGAGCAGCTGAGAGTGCAGCCATTCGCTGCTCTGCATCGCGGTCAGGGCCTCGAGCATGGACAGGTCGAGGTGCTCGCCGGGTCCGCCGCGTTCGACGCGGCGGCGCACGGCCAGCACGCCGAACGCGGCATACACGCCGCCCATGTACTCCCCTAGGTCGCCGCCGATGGAGATCGGCGGCCCGGCGGGATCACCCCGGAAGCCGGGCGAGCCCGCCCACGCCTGCAGGGTGAATTCGCTGGCGGCTCGCCCGGCGTACGGTCCGGTCCAGCCGAAGTCGGAGATCGTGACGATGATCGCGCCCGGAGCCGCGGCCAGCAGCAGCTGCGGGTCGACGCCCAGCGACGCGGCCCGCTCGCGCCCGGCCGTGAGCACCACCACGTCCGCCGCGGCGAGTTCCGCGGAAAACCGCGCGGAGCCGGGCGGGCACGTGATGCTGCGCTTGCCTGCGCTGAGATACGCGAAAAACGGCGAGCTCTGCCCGTCCGGCACCGGTGACCGCGTCGCGGAGTAGTGGCGGAGCCAATCACCCTGCGGCGGTTCGATTTTGCGCACCTGCGCCCCGGCATCGGCCAGCAGCTTCCCGCAGTAGCTGCCGGCGATCCGGTCACTGATCTCGACGACACACAGGTCGTGCAGCGGTGTGGGCCGGCTGTCGGACCGCTCGCTCACTTACACCCGCCCTCCCGATCGACACGCGATCGAAGAAGCTATTTATACCATTACTGCTAAAATAGCTAAGCCAGCGAGTTGATTGGTTTCGAGGATCGGATGACCGACTTGGGAATTGGGCGCGACGCCCGTCGCCGATTGTCGGCGCCGCGGATCGCTGAGATCGTAGCCGACGAATTGCGCCGCCAGATCATCAACGGCGACCTGGCGGACGGCGACCTCCTGCCGCGCCAAGAGGTCCTCGTCGAGCAGTTCAACGTGAGTTTGGTTTCGCTGCGCGAAGCGCTGCGCATCCTCGAGACCGAGGGCCTGGTTTCGGTCCGGCGGGGTAATCGCGGCGGCGCGGTCGTGCACGCGCCGGCGAAGACCAGCGCCGCGTACATGCTCGGGCTCTTGCTGCAAAGCGAGTCGGTCGCGGTCGCCGACCTCGGTATGGCGTTGCAGGAACTCGAGCCCGCGTGCGCCGCGCTGGCCGCCCGGCGGCCGGACCGCGCGGACACGCTGGTTCCAGAGCTCAACAGGGTGAACGACGCCATGGCCGAAAACATCGAGGACGGCGCGCTGTTCACCGAAATCGGCCGGGAATTCCACGATCTCGTGGTGCGCGGTTGCGGAAACCACACCATCATCGCGGTGGTCGGCAGCTTGGAGACGCTGTGGACCAGCCACGAACAACAGTGGGCGGACGAGAGCGCGGCCCGGGGCACCTACCCCTCGCTGGCTCAACGCCGCGCCGTCCTCGGCACGCATGTCAAGCTGACCGAGACCATCGCGGAGGGCGACGTCGACAGGGCGCGCCGCATCGCGGGTCGCCATCTCGCCGACACGCAGACCTACGTGCTCTCGGATCGGCACGACCAACGTATCCACGCGCTGTCGCCGCAGGCTTTGTCGCGGACGCGGGATTTCCGGCAACCCTAAGAGGCGCCCCTTGAGAACCGCATTGGTCACCGGCGGCAGCGGCGGGATCGGCAAGGCGTGCGGTCGCAAGTTGGTCGAGCTGGGTTACGACGTGGTGCTGGCCGCGCGTCGCGAGGCTCCGTTGCGTGCCGCCGCCCAGGAGATCGGCGCGCGTCACCTGGTGGCCGACGCCTCGGATCCGGACGGATTCGTCGCGGCCACAAGCGCTTTGGAAAGCATCGACCTGGTCGTCCACGCCGCGGGCACGCTGGGCGGAACGTACGCGCGCAAGCAGACGTTCGAGCAGTGGCGGACCATCATCTCGGCCAACCTGGACTCGTGCTTCGTGGTCACCTCCGCCGCGCTGCCAAAGATGCGTGCGGGTTCGCGGTTCGTGTTCATCTCGTCGTCCGCGGCGCACGAACCGATGATGGCCCGCACCGCCTACTCGGCGTCCAAGGCCGGCATGAACGCGTTCGCCCGCGCCCTGGCCCTGGAGGTCGACCGCGACGGCATCGCCGTGCACCTCGTGACGCCGGGACCGGTGGAAACCGAGATGCTGCAGGATGTGCCGTTCGAGATGTACGCGATTCGGGTCTCCGACGTGGCGGACGCCGTCGCGTGGCTGGACACCGTCGACCCGTCCCTTGACCTGCCGGAGGTCCGGCTCAGCGCGGTGCAGCGCGGGCCGTTCGCCCGGCCGCCGGTCGTTCCTACCGAGGCGCGGCGGCGCCGCCAGGGAACGCCTTGATCACCGATTCGCCGAATTCGTGCAGGGAATCAGGCTTCGCGAAGTCGGTGAACCACACGTAGAACCGCTCGACCCCCTGAGCGGACAGACCGTCGAAGTGACCGATCAACTCGTCGGCGTCGCCGCACACCAGGCCGGAGCCCAGGTTGCCGAATCGGCGGAAGCTCACCTCGCGCACGGCCTTGGGATCGCTGGCGGCCCGGACAAATCCCACCATCTGCTGGATCGATACCCGGGCGGACCCCGCTTCCGGGGCCAGCTTGGGCAGCCGGTCGAGGTGGTTTGCCGGCACATTCCACCAATCCGCATGCCTGCGAACGAGTTCCATCATCCGCGGTCCCGTTCCGCCGAGGACCAGGGGTATCGGATGGGACCGGCGGGGGGACTGCGCGGACTCCCCCGTCCCGTCGCCCCAGTACTGCCGGATCAGCTCGAGATGCCGCCCGAGTTGCGCGACCCTGGCCTTCGGATCTTGCTGACCCACAGCGAATCTGGTGAACTCCGTGGGCCAGGATCCCGCACCCAGGCCCAGATCGAACCGGCCCTCGGATGCGTCGGACAGGGTGACGGCCTGTTTGGCCAGCACGGCGGGATGGCGAAACGCGTCGCACAGCACCAGGTGGCCGATCCGCAGTCGCTCCGTCTTGGCCGCCACCCAGCCGGCAATCCCCATTGCTTCCCAGATGCTTTCGTCGGGCAACCCCGGCGCCTCGAGGTGATCGATGAACGCCAGGCCGTCGAAGCCGCTGTCCTCGGCGTGCCGGGCCCGCTCCACGATGTCGGCCGCCGACAGCCGAACCTGCGGCAGGAACAAATACCACTCGACCATGCGCCCACCTATGCGTCTATTCCCGTGCGATTGCGGACCGGGCCGCTAGTTTACTATTTTTATTATGTTAGGGGTCTTATGGATGTTGGACTGAACGCGGAGCAGCTGTCGCTGCGCGAGACCGTGCGCGACATCCTGCGTGCCGAGTGCCCGCCCGACTCCGCCCGGCAGGCGATGACGGATCCGGAGCGGTGGCGGACGCTGTGGAAGACGGTCGTCGACCTCGGTTGGACGGAATTGGCCGCCCCGGGGACCGGCGACTACGGACCGGTTGAGCTCGCGCTGGTGCTCGAGGAATGCGGTGCGGCCATCGCGCCGATCCCGCTGTTGAGCAGTGTCGGGCTGGCCGCCGGCGCGTTACGCGACGCGGGCCTCGACGCGGTTCTCGACGACATCGCCGGCGGCGTGGTCGCCACCCTGGCCGTGCACGCCAAGGGATCTCGGCTGCCCGGGGCGCCGATGACGCTGCGCGCCGGGCGCCTGCGCGGACGGGCGGTCGCGGTCCCCAACCTGTCGCGCGCCGAGCTGCTCGTCACGCTGGCGCGGGCCGACACCGCCCCCGATGGCGCCGTGGTGGCGGTCGCGCGCTGCGGCGACGGGGTGACCGTCATCCCCGGCGAGTCGACCGACCCCGCGCAGCCGCTGGCAGACGTCGAGGTCGACGCCGAGCCGCTGGCCATCGCACCGGTCGACACCGAGCGAGCGTTGACGGCGCCGTTGGTGGCCGCGGCCGCCGACCTGGTCGGCACGGCGAGCGCCGCCTTGAACCGGGCCGTCGAGCACGCAAAGACGCGCCGCCAGTTCGGCACGCCGATCGGCGCGTTCCAGGGGATCAAGCACGCTTTGGCCGACAACTACGTCGGGCTGGAGCGCGCCCGCAGTCTCACCTACGCCGCGGCGGCCCGGCTGGGCGACCCGACCACGGCGCCCGCGGAAGCGTGGACCACCGCGGCGCTCGCCAAGGCGGCGGCCGGCGATGCGGCGGCCACCTGCGCGAGAACCGCGGTGCAGGTGCACGGGGCGCTCGGGCAGACCTGGGAGCACGACGCCCACCTCTACGTCCGGCACGCATGGCAGGCCGCCGCGATGCTGGGCGACAGCCGCGCCCTGTACCACGAAGTGGGACGCCGTTTCGCGGGCGGCGCGGCATGACCGGGGTGGTCGAAGAATTCGGCGCCTGGCTGACGGACTTCCTGCCGAACGACTATTACGAAAACTACCGCGAGTACCGCTGGGATCTGCCGCTGCGGCGTGATTACCAGCGGGCGGCCTTCGAGGCCGGATGGATTCAGCCGACCTGGCCGAAAGAACACGGCGGTCGATCGCTGGGCCTGCGCGACGCGATGGAGGTTCGGCTCGAGGCGGCGATGCGCTCGGCGCCCAAGCTGCCGAACATCGCGGGTCCCAACGTGGCCGCGCCCGGCATCCGCCAGTTCGGCACCCCGGCGCAGATCGAGCGGTTGCTCGTCCCGCTGCTGCGCGGTGAGGAATGGTGGGCGCTGGGCATGTCCGAACCGGAGGCCGGGTCGGATTTCGCCGGTCTGCGCACACGCGCCGAACGCGATGGGGACAGCTTCCGGGTTAACGGCCACAAGATCTGGACCACCCAAGCCCATGAATCGCGGTGGTGCACACTGTATGCCCGCACCGACCCGGAAGCCCCGAAACACCGCGGGATTTCCTGCCTGATTCTCGATCTGCACTCGCCCGGGGTGCGGATCGAGCCCATCCGGATGGCGTCGATCTCCGACGAGACGTTCTGCGAGGTCTTCCTCGACGACGTCGAGGTGCCTGCGGACAACCTGCTGGGTCCATTGCACGGCGGGTGGAACGTCGCCCTGTCGTCGCTGCACCATGAACGCCAGATGATCTGGATCATGAACTGGGTCGAGATCAAGCGAGGGCTCGAGTCGGTGCGCAACGCGCAGCCGACCGCGGACATCTGCGCGGAACTCGGTTCCCTGCTCGCCGACGCCGAGGCGTTGCGGGCCACCGGGTACCGCGCCCTGGGCAACGAACTCGCCGGACGACCGAGCCCCGAGGCCGACTCCATGAAACTGCTCGGATCCGTTACCTTGCAGCGTGTTTGGGATCTCGCCGCGGCTGCGCAAGGAACGCAATCGCTGAGCGACCCGGATCTGCTCTTCGAACGCCAGGACGCGCTTGCCGCGACCATCTACGGCGGGACATCGGAGGTCCAGCGCAACATCATCGCCGAGCGGGTGCTCGGGCTGCCGAAGGGATGACAACGATGGATTACGACCTCGGCGACGACGCCGCACAACTGCGGAATCACCTGCGCGAGCTCGTGGCCAACCACATCCCCGCCGACTTCTTGGGCGCCTGCACCGAGAACCCCCGGGATCTGGCCACCACCGAGACCTTCTGCAAACTGCTGGCGGCCGAGGGACTGCTGGCGCTGGCCTGGCCGAAAGAGCATGGCGGCGGCGGGGGTTCGGTCTGGCAGCAGACGGTGCTGCGCGAGGAGATGTGGGCCCAGCACGAACCACGTGGTCCCCAGTACATGGGGGTCAACTGGGTCGGCCCGGCGTTGATGCGCTACGGCACGGCCGAACAGAAGGCCAGGCACCTGGCGGCCATCGCCGCGGGAGATGTGATCTGGTGCCAGGGCTTCTCCGAGCCCGAGGCCGGTACCGACCTCGCCTCGTTGCGCACCCGCGCCGTGCCGGACGGGGACGGTTGGCGCATCACCGGCCAGAAGGTGTGGACGTCCTATGCGCTGATGGCATCCTGGTGTGTGCTGGCGGCGTGCACCGATCCCGAGGCGCCAAAGCCCAAGCGGCTCACCCTCTTTCTGATTCCGATGGACCGCCCCGGCTTTACCGTCCGGCCGATCGGGTCGATGCTGGGACCACATCACCTCAACGAGATGTTCCTCGACGACGTGCAGGCGCTTCCCGGCGACGTCCTCGGCGAGGTCGGCGACGGCTGGCGGGTCATGCGCGAGGCGCTGGCATTCGAGCGCGTCGGCATCGCCCGCTACGCGCGCTGCGAATCATTGCTCGACCGGATGAGCACCCAGCTCGGGGACGACTGGTCCACGCTGCCCGAGTCGCTCCGCTCCCGCTGGGTCCGGGCGCTCGTCGATCTTCGGGTGGCCCGGTTGCTGGCTTACCGGGCGGTGTCGTTGCAGGACGACCCGGCGGCGGGCGCCGCGGCCAGTGCCGCCCGCATCGCCACCACGACGTGCGACCAGCAGGTCGCCGAGCTGCTCTTCGACGTGCTGGGCCCGATAGCGCTGGACAGTGGCAGCGGCGCCGCGCTGCACGGGGCAATCGAAGACCATTGGCGGTACGCACAGGCCGCCACCGTGGCGTCGGGCACCATCGAAGTGCAGAAGATGTTGGTGGCCCGCGACGTGTTGGGAGAGCACCGGTGAAAACTGATCTGCCACAAGACATCAGCGACTTCGCCGCGGTCGCGGCCAAGCGGTTCGCCCGGCTGGGCGGCCCGCAGGCGGCGTTGCGCGCCGAGACCGACGACACCATCCGGGACGCGGCGCGCGCGGCCCTCACCGAGGTCGGTGCGTTCGAGCTCGATGTGCGGTCGGCACCCGACGACCTGCTGGCCGCCGCCGTGCTGTGCCGGGCCGCCGGCGCGATGGTGTTGCCCTATCCCCTCGTCGAGGAGCTGCTCGCGATCGACGGCGCCCGCCTGGCCCTGGTCAACCCCGAGGCGCCGCGCATCGACCACGGCGACCTACCGGGCGACTGGATCGCCGCCGACCTGGACGGCAACCGCTACCCCCCGGAGCCGGCGTCGCGGACCAGCGCCAAACTCGGCCCGTTCCTGGTGCCCGCTTCCCTCGGCGCACCCGATGGAATCGTCCCCGCCGACGACATTAACCTTCATCTCGTGCTTGGATCATGGCGGATTCTGGGATCCGTTCAGCAGGCGCTGCACATCGTCACCGATCATGTGCGCGCCCGCGTGCAGTTCGGTAAGCCGCTGGCCGATTTCCAGGCGGTCAGGTTCGCCGTCGCGGAGGCCGCCGTCGCCGTGCGCGGGCTGCACGAGTTGGCCAAATACACCGTCTGCCGGCCGGAGTCGCTACCGCTGCCGGTCCGCTCGGCTGATGCACTCGTCCTGCGGCTCAAGGCATCCGACACCGCGCGTCAGGTGCTGCGCACCTCCCATCAGCTGCTCGGCGCCTTGGGTTTCTGCGATGAGTCCGACGTCAGCGTGCTCGACCGTCACACGCAACCGCTGATCCGTTTGCCGCTGGGCGCCGAGGCGCTCGCGTTGCGACTGATTCCCGGTGTCCCGGATGGCTCGTTGGAGACACTGTTCAGCGGGCCGGTATCGGCGTGAGCGCCACCGAACCGATCGCGGCCGAAGGGGCGGCCAACCCGTTAGCGGACGGAATCCCGTTCGGCGCCAAGCTTTCCGAGCTCGCCGAGGAGCGCGGCGACGACACGGGCGTAACCATCGTCGCCCTCGACGGCACCACGAAGTCGCTGACGTTCGGTGAGCTGGACGCGCGCGCCAACCAATGGGGCCGCGCGCTTTCCGCAAAAGGTGCCGGAACCGGTTCCCTTGTCGCCCTGGCGATCCCGAACTCGATACACCTGGTCCTGGCCACACTGGGCTGCTGGAAGATCGGCGCCGTTCCAGTTCCCATGCACTGGGACCTGCCCGAATGGGAGCGCGATCGGGTACGCGAGGTGATCGATCCCGCCGTCGTCGTCGACGAGGTGAGCCGCTGGCGCCTGGATGCCCAGGCCGGTGCCGAGTCCGCTGAGGCTCTGCCCGACGCCATCTCCCCCAACGCCAACGGCATCTGCAGCAGCGGGTCGACCGGCATACCGAAAGTCATCCTGAGCCTGGCGCCCTCGCTGTGGACCCCCCAACACGGCGAGCCCTTCCTGTCGAACTGGACGCCCGTCGCCCAGCCGCAGACCATCATGGTGCCCGCGCCGATGTACCACACCAACGGGTTCGCCACCTTCTTCTTCCTGCTGGCCGGCGACCATCTGGTGATACTCGAAAAGTTCGATGCTGCCCTGGCTTTGGATGTCATCGAACGCTTCCGGATCACCAATTTCACGGCCACGCCCACAATGCTGGCGCGCATAGCGGCCCGGCCCGACGTCCGGGAGCGCGACTTGTCCAGCATCGTGTTCATTCTGCAGGGCGCCGCTGTCATGCCGCCGTCGCTCATGCACACCTGGTTCGAACTGCTGAGCCCGCAGCAGATCGTGTCGGCGTACGGCATGACCGAGAACCTCGGGCTCACCGCATTGCGGGGCGACGAGTGGCTCGCCCACCCGGGTAGCGTCGGCCGCGGTTTCCGGGAAACCGAGATCCGGATTCTCGACGCCGGAACGAAACCGCTCGGGCCCGGCGAACACGGCGAGATCTACCTGCGCGCACCGATGAGCGCGGGGTCGCGCTATATCGGCGGCGCGGCGCCGCTACCGACCACCGAAGACGGCTTTCGCTCCGCCGGCGACATCGGCTACCTGGACGAGGACGGTTATCTCTACATCGTCGACCGCCGCGTCGACATGATCATCACCGGCGGTGCCAATGTCTTTCCGGCGGAAGTAGAGTCGGCTCTGGCGGGTCATCCCGACATCGCCGACGTCGTCGTCATCGGACTCACCGACCCGCAGTGGGGTCGCCGGGTGCACGCGGTGGTGCAGCCGGCCGACGGCGCGGTGCTCAGCGAAGAACAGGTGATCGAGTACGCGAAGAGCCGGCTCGCCCACTACAAGGCGCCCAAGACCGTGGAGTTCGTCGACGCGATTCCCCGCACCGCGGCGACCAAGGTGAATCGCTCGGCGATGATCGAGGCCCGTGGCGGCTGAAGGCCAAAGTCAGCCTACGGCGGCAATCCCTGCGTTGGATATGGTGAAGCCGCGACCCGAGCTCACAGTGCACGTCACGCCGTCCGTCTCCGACCGGCAGCTGAACGGCCCGGCTCCAGCCGTCTTCCCGTAGCCGAGGCTCGGCGTGCCTTCCGGCGGGTTGGCCAGACAGCTTTCGCCGGTGCAGCGGGACAGGACGCCGGCGGGGTCCATGGTCACCGACTGCGGCGGGGAGATGCTGAAGCAGAACGCCTCGTCGGGGATGCCGTGGCGCTGGTAGTCGATCTCGCAGCTGATGTTGCGCGACGGCGACAGGAAGGCCACGTAGTTGTCCTGGTCGGCGGCGGCCGGCGGGGCGAACGTCGGCGTGCATGCGGCCAGCACGGCCGCCGCGGCGGTCAGCGGTTTTGTCAACACGGTCACAACATTAGGGCCTGTCCGGGACGCCGACCGTGTCGACATTGTTGCGCCGTAATTGGGATCGGTAACCGGAACCGGAGGCAAGACTTTCGCCAATCAAGCGAAAGGAACGTCGTGGACACCATCCGCACCCTGAAGAAGCTCATCGCCGGCGCACTGCTTTCGGGTGGCCTGGCGGTCACCGCGACCGGGCTCGCCGCGGGCCCCGCCCAGGCCGACAATCCGGATTGGGGCCCTGCGCATCAATGGTGCCCGGGGCAACCCCTGCCGGCCACCGGCAACCACGTCACCGACCCTTTTCGGGGCTGGGACATGAACGTGTGCCACACCTACTACTACCTCTGGCCCGGGATGGGCAACGTCTCGAGCATGATCTGGGACGGGGACAACCCGCCGCCGAAGCCGCCACCACCGCCGGCCCTCATCAACAAAGACAACTGCCAGCAGATACTCGGAATCTTCTGCCCCAGGGCGTGAGCGCACATCGGCCGGGAGGCGCGGTAACCTCATTCTCATAGCGCGAGCAGCGCGCCGAGGAAGGGGACGAAGCGCTCATGGCCGACCTTGGCGACGACGGCGAAGTGACCCGCGGCGACCGCTTCATCAAGACGGCCGTCGAAATCTTGGGCGAAACCGGCCGCACCGACTTCACGGTGCAGGAGGTCGTCGGCCGGTCCAAGACGTCGCTGCGCGCCTTCTACCAGCATTTCAGCAGCAAGGACGAATTGCTGCTGGCACTGTTCGACCGGACCATCGCCCAATCGGTCCAGGCCTGGCGCGCCGAGACCGAGGGGCTGGACAGCACCGCGGCGCTCAAGCTGGTGATCGACCGCATCAGCCAGCAACCGGAATCAAGCACACAAGACAGCCTCAATCGCGCCTTGACCCTCTATAACCAGCACCTGGCCGAGACCCGCCCCCGCGATTACGCGCGGGTCCTCTCCCCTTTGCATCGCCTGATCCGCGACATCGTGGGGCAGGGCATCACCGAGGGCGTGTTCAACCCGGGACTGGACGTCGCGGCGTCGGCCGCCATCGTGATGCAGACGGTGATGGGCGCGCAGCGATTGCATTGGCTGGGTGCGGAATTGAACGGGACGCCGGTCGACGTCGGGCACCTCTACGAGTTCTGCAGTCGCGCCCTGGGCATCCGGGACAGCGAGGAGTCGAACCAGCTGTCGCTGTCCGAGCTGTTCGCCCAGATCGGCCTGCGGCCGGGAACCCGCGACGGTGAATTCGCGATGACGATGCCGGTCAGTCCCGCCGTCGTCAACACCTCGGGCGCGTTGCAGGGCGGCCTGATCGCGACGCTCGTCGACGTGGCAGGCGGGCAGTTCGGCCTCGAATACCTGACGCCGGGCACCACGATGACCACGGCGGACCTCTTCGTTCGCTACCTTCGCCCGATCCGGCAGGGCTTGGCGTTCGCGGTGCCCCGGATGCTGCGATCCGGCCGGCGGGCGATGGTGATGCAGGTCGACATCTACGGCGAGGCGGACGACGAGCTCCTCGCGACGGCGACCGTGAACTTCGCCGTCATCGACGGAAAAACACCGGAGATCCCCACCTGGCCGGGCACCTAGCCGGCGTCATCGGGCGTCACGCCGGCGACGACCGGGCCCAATGGGCGCTACACGCAAGGCCCTCATGAGTGGTAACGTCATTACCACCTACTGAGAACCCCAGATTTGCCCCGAGGAGATCGCCATGCCGTCTCGCGAACTTTCCTTCCCCGTGTTCGACGCCGACAACCACATGTACGAGCCGCAGGAGGCCCTGACCAAGTTCCTGCCGGAGAACCGCAAACGCGTCATCGACTACGTCCAGGTGCGTGGCCGCACCAAGATCGTGGTTCGCGGCCACATCAGCGAGTACATCCCCAACCCGACGTTCGAGGTCGTCGCCAAGCCGGGCGCCCAGGAGGATTACTTCCGCAACGGCGCGCAGGGCAAGAGCTATCGCGAGATCCTCGGCGAGCCGATGAAGGCCATCCCCGCCTTCCGCGAGCCCGGCGCGCGGCTGGAGGTCATGGACGAGCTGGGCATCGACTACGCCCTGATGTTCCCGACGCTGGCCAGCCTCGTCGAGGAGCGCATGAAGGACGACCCCGAGATGACCCACGACGTCATCCACGCGCTGAACCAATGGATGTACGAGCAGTGGTCGTTCAACTACCAGGACCGCATCTTCGCCACCCCGGTGATCACGCTGCCGATCGTCGAGCGCGCGCTCGAAGAACTCGAATGGTGCCTCGAGCGCGGCGCCCGTACCGTCCTGGTGCGCCCGGCGCCCGTGCCCGGCTACAAGGGCAGCCGGTCGTTCGGGCTCGAGGAGTTCGACCCGTTCTGGCAGGCCTGCATCAAGGCCGAGATCCCCGTCTCGATGCACGCCTCGGACAGCGGCTATTCGGAGTTCGCGAACGTGTGGGAGCCCGGCGACGAGTTCCTGCCGTTCAAGCCGACCCCGTTCCGCAGCCTCGTGATGGGTCACCGGCCGATCATCGACGCCATGGGTGCGCTGGTGTGTCACGGCGCGCTGTCCCGCAACCCCGAGCTGCGGATCCTGTCGATCGAGAACGGCGCCGACTGGGTGCCGGACCTGTTCAAGGGCCTCAAGGGCGTCTACAAGAAGATGCCGCAGTCGTTCAGCGAGAACCCGATCGAGGCGTTCAAGCGTTGCGTCTACATCACCCCGTTCTGGGAGGACCGGTTCACCGAGATCGTCAAGATGGTGGGCACCGACCGGGTGTTGTTCGGCTCCGACTGGCCGCACCCCGAAGGCCTGAAGGACCCCATCTCCTTCGTCGACGAGCTGACCGACTTCGACGAGGCGGACATCGCCAAGATCATGGGTGGCAACCTGATGAAGCTGATGAAGGTCTCCGCACCGGCGAAGAAGCCCGTCTCGGCCTGATCGGTCACTCGGCGGAATCGCCGTCGGCGATGACGGAAACCACACCCTTGGTTTCGAATAAGGCGAGGCGGACGTGGGCGGGCGTTCGGTGACCGTGTTGGCGCAGTATCGCGTCCAGGTCTCCCCGAGTTAGCCTGCAGCGCTTGAGGTTCTTTTCGTCCACTTCGCCGTCGCTGATCAGCACCCGAACCGGTGGATCCACGAGGCGGCGCACCCAGGGCTTGAAGCGCAGCCGCGCAACGAGGTCGTGGGCGCCGATCAGGGTGAGCAGGGCGGCGACCCCGGTAAGCCACGAAGTGTCGGCCGCCGTCGCGGTGCGCCCGACGATGGCGCCGACGGCGACTGCGGTGACCCAATCGAACGGCGTGAACTCAGCGATCGTGCGCCGCAGCATGAGCCGGAAAGCGGCTGCGGCGGTGACGAATAACGCGAGCGCCTTGAGTGCCGCGTAGGCCGCTGGCCGCCACCCGCTGTAGAACTGCAGCAGTAGGTCACTCATCGCCGCCGCCTGCTCGCACTGCAATTACGAGACGCGGCCGCGCCGGGCGAGGACCAGGGCGCGTTGACGATCGACACCGAGGCCCTTAGCCCAAAGTTCGATGATCCCGCCGGGCTCACTCATGGCAGTCCTCCTTGCGCGCATGGTCGTTGCGGTCCGGGGACCGCCCCGCGACCGGCAGTACCCGCGGACGCCGCGTGTAAACGACTGTCGCTGGGTATTCGCCAGACTGGCGCACGTTCGGCGGCCGCGACGATGGGAGGACAGATGAGTGTGGCATCGGAAGGCCGGGCGCCGGTGACCATCGACGCCGATGTCGAACTACTCGCCGCCCAGATTCAGGCACTCGAAGCGCTGGGACGAAAGGATCTGGTCGAGGACGGCGAGGTCTACGACTTCAGCGTCCGGTGGGGCGCTGTGCTGGCGGGCCGGCTGCCCCGACTGGTCCATTACAGCTCCCTCGGTCTGCTCGATGACGCGGACCGGCACCGATTCGAGTCGCTGTGCGCTGACCTCAGCAGGGTCTCCGAAAGTGCCGAGCGGTTGGGACTTCCGCGCCCCGTCCTATCGGACGACAGGGCCGCGACGACGAAGACGCATCGTCGTCTCAGGATGCGGTCGCGTTCCCCGATGCGCCGTAGCTGAGAAACTCCTTGTCCGGCAACACGATCCCGGTGCGCGGTTTGGCACACTCCGGATTGCGACATGTCAGCGCCACCATGTAGGCATCGTCGTCCTCGTTCAAGAACAGGAATCCGAGGTATAGCGCGCGGCCGACGTCGAAGGCGGTGCCACCGCACCGCTCGCAGTGGCCACCCTTGGCGTCGATGCATTCCAGCACGCGATGCCGCGCAGCCGAATTCAGCTCGATGAGCTCCGGCCGCACCGTCGGGTCGTGGTCGGTCACCTCAGATCTCCACGTCCTTGTCGTAGTGCACGTGGTCCTCGCGCCAGCCACCCAGGCCGTGACCGATGCCGGAATAGTCGTTGATGAACTCGATCCCGTTGATCCACTTGACCATCTTGAATCCCACCTGTGTCTCCACCCGCAACCGCAGAGGGGCGCCGTGCTTGATGGGCAACGGCCGGCCGTTCATCTCGTATGCCAGCAGTGTCTGCGGCTTGTAGGCCAATTCGAGGTCCATCACCTCGTAGAACTGGCCCCCGGGAGTCTCTGCCGCCGGTTCGTCACGCCCGGTGTCCTGCATGCTGAGAAAGCAGATGTATTTGGCCTGCGGCAACGGCTTAACGAGATCCGCCAGCGCAGCCAGCGAGATCCCGCTCCACTCGCCGATACTGGTCCAACCCTGCACACAGTTGTGCATCGTCCGCTGCGTCTGCCGCTCGGCGAGCGCCCGCAGCGCGGCTAGGTCGAGGGTCACCGGATTCTCCACGAGGCCGCCGACCGCTAGCCGCCAATCGACGAAATTGTGGACCGCCATCACCTTGTATTCGGTACTGGCGGGCGGCTTTCCGTTCACTCGGTGATCTTCGGTCAGCTTGCGGGCCGGGTAGTCCTGCCGCGAATTCAGCGGGCGCAGCAGGAGCAGCCGAACCCGGGTGACCACGCCGCCGAGGACGCTTTGCACTTGGGTGGGATTGCGGAGGCTCCACTTCGTGGCCGCGATGTGGACGGCGATGATCGCTCCGATGATGACGAACGACAGCGCGGTGGCCCAGTACACGTTGCGCACGGATCCGAAGATCATCGACGCCATCAGTTGACCCCAGCCCCAAAAGAAGATCATCGAGAGATGGATGACGATGAAGACGACGAAGGCCAGCAATCCCAGGAAATGCAGGCTCCGCGCCCACTGCCGGCCGCCCCACATCCGCACGTACCACGGAAAGCGCGCCTCGATCGCCGGTGACTGCGCCGCCCCGGTCAGGATTTGGAATGGCGCCAGGAGGAAAACGACGCCGGCATAGGTCAGCTTCTGAATGGCGTCCAACGGCTCGCCGGGCAACAGCGGCGGCAGGTTGAAGGACAGGTAGGTGACGATGTCGTCGACGGCTTCGGGAAAGATCGACCATGAATAGGGCCAGTACCGGTGCCATTGACCGGTCGCGAAAAGCAGGACGTAGTACGACAGTCCGAGCAGAATCCAGCCGATCACCGAGAAGAAGTGCCAATGGCGTCCCATGCCCAATTTGTTGTGACCGGGAAGCGCGACCAGTGAGCTGTAGGACTCTTCTTCGTCGAGGGTGTCGTATAGCCGGTGCCGCGGCATGACTTTGCGGGTGAAACGCGCCCATTCGCTGCCCGGTTTGCTGTCGTCGTGCCAATACAACTTGGGGTGGGTGCTGAGGATCTCGATGCCGCTGCGGATGATCAGCGTGACGAACAAGACGTTGAGCCAATGGTCGACCCGCAGCCACACCGGATAGTCGAGCGTCGTCATGCCTGAGCTCCAGTCAGTCGTGCCACTGTTGCCGTTGCGGGTAGGCCACGTTGACTCCCGAGAGCACGGTCGCGTGCACCGCAACGAAGGCTGCGGCGAGCGCGAAAGCGAATGTGCCCGGGGTGAAGTCCCATCGGCCCGTCACCGCGTCCAGCCCGCCGAGGGTGACCCATCGGCTGATCAGGTAGACGGCGAGAAAGGCCAGGCAGAGCAGACTCCCGAGGTACCAGCCCGCCGCAGGCACACGCGGTTTGAGGGCGAACACCATCGCCGTCATCGCCGACAGGCAACCGATCACCACCAGGCCCGCGTAGACGGCGAAGTACCAGGGCGCCGGCGAAAGCGTGGCGAAGACGTAGGCATGCAGGGCCACCAGGCCGCCCAGCAGGGCAGCGCCCAGCGCGGTCACCGTCCGCGGCAGGTTGAAGGCGACCCAACCGTTGAAGGTGAGCACCGATGAGGACCAGATGCTTCGCCAGAACGAGATCAACCGCCCTGGGCCGACATTGACCATGGGCGCGTGATACCCGCGCCGAGTAAATACAAACAAGCCTGGTTTAATCACTCGACCCGTGCCGGGACACCGAAGAGCCGCACGCCACGCTAGGAAAACCGTTGCACCGGGCACGGGGCCGCCATTGCTAGTCTTGATGTCTGTGCCTGGCCAGTGCTCAGCGCTTTTGGGCCAGCTTGCGGGACTCGGTCCGAGGAAGGGTCCGTAGGAGGGACGGCCGATGGCGGCCCAGAGAAACTGGGACAAGACCGTGGGTGCGGCCGACGACGTGCGCCGCATTTTCGAGAATGTCCCCGCGCTGTTGGTCGGCCTGGAGGGGCCCGACCACCGATTCGTCGCGGTTAACGCCGCCTACCGGGCCCTGAGTCCCCCGGTCGACAGCATCGGGCTCCTGGTGCGCGAGGTCTATCCGGAGCTGGAGAGTCAGCAAATCCTGCAGATGTTCGACCGGGTGTATCAAACGGGCGAGCCCCAGTCGGGAACCGAGTGGCGCGTGCAGGCGGACTTCGAGGGCTCCGGGACGGCGCAGGAACACTTCTTCGACTTCATCGTCACCGCGCGGCGCGCCGACGACGGCTCGATCGAGGGGGTGCAACTCGCCTTCGTCGACGTCACCGACCGGGTGCAGGCGCGACTGGCCGCCGAGTCCCGCATGGCGGAGTTGTCCGAGCGGTACCGCAACGTCCGCGACTCGGCCACCGTCATGCAGCAGGCGCTGCTGGCCCCGTCGGTGCCCGTCGTTCCCGGCGCGGACGTGGCCGCCGAGTACCTGGTCGCCGCGCAGGACACCGCCGCCGGCGGCGACTGGTTCGATGCGATCCCCCTTGGGGATCGACTGGTTCTCATCGTCGGCGACGTCGTCGGCCATGGCGTCGAGGCGGCCGCGGTCATGTCGCAGTTGCGCACCGCGCTGCGGATGCAGCTCCTGGCGGGGTATCCGGTCGCCGAGGCGCTGGCGGCCGTCGACCGCTTCCACGAGCATGTGCCCGGGTCCAGGTCGGCCACCGTGTGCGTGGGGTCGCTCGACTTCGGCACCGGCGAATTCCAGTACTGCACCGCCGGGCACCCTCCGCCATTGCTGGTCAAGGCGGAGGCCGACGCGCGCTACCTCGAGCCGTCCGGCGGCGGCCCGCTCGGCAGCGGCACGGGTTTCCCGGTGCGCACGGAGTTCCTCGACGTGGGCGACGCGGTCATGCTCTACACCGATGGCCTGATCGAACGCCCCGGCCGGCCGCTGATGGCCAGCACCGCCGAATTCGCCGACCTGGCCGCGAACATCGCCGGCGGTCAGGGCGGGTTCGTCATCGAGTCGTCGGCGCGGCCCATCGACCGGATCTGTTCGGAGACTTTGGAACTGCTGTTGCGGTCGACCGGGTACAACGACGACATCACGCTGCTTGCGGCGCAACGGCGCATGCCCCCGCCGCCTCTGCAGATGACGCTGGACGCCACGATCCACGCCGCACGCACCGTGCGCTCCCGGCTGCGTCAGTGGCTGTCCGACGTAGGCGCCGCGGCCGAGGACATTTCGGACATCGTGCACGCGATTTCGGAGTTCGTCGAGAATGCGGTCGAACACGGTTATGCGACAGAGGTTTCCGACGGAGTCGTCGTGGAAGCGTCGCTGGCGGGGGACGGCAGCCTGCACGCGTCGGTCATCGACCACGGGCAGTGGAAGGATCACCGGGAAGGCGAGCAGGGCCGCGGCCGCGGCCTTGCCATGGCCGAGGCCCTGGTGTCCCACGCGCACGTCAGTCACGGGCCCGGTGGTACCACCGCCAGCTTGACGCACCGCCTGTCGCGACCGGCCAATTTCGTCACCGACACGCTTGTCAGCCGGGGAGATCGGCCGAAGTCGGTCGACTCCGAGTTCGTCTCCTTGGTCACCGAACCGGGCCGCATCGCGGTCAGCGGCGACGTGGACTCCACCACGGCGTCCACGCTGGATCGACAGATCGCGGTCGAAAGCCGTTCCGGCGTAGCGCCGTTGACGATCGATCTCAGTGCCGTGACCCACCTCGGATCGGCCGGTGTCAGCGCGCTGGCCGCCGCCCGCGACCGCGCGCAGCGGCAGGGCAGCGAGTACGTTCTGGTGGCCCCGCCGGGAAGCCCCGCGCACCATGTCTTGTCGCTGGTGCAGCTCCCCGTCGCCGGAGGGCTCGCCGAGAATCTCGTCGCGGAGGGCTAGGGGCGGTCGGACCGCTGGCCGTGCCGCACCTGCTTGAACGGCACACCGCGGTCGGCAGCGAACTCCCGCGGGAACCCCAGCACCCGCTCGCCGATGACGTTGCGGGCCATCTCCGTGGTGCCACCGCCCATCGCCACGGTCTGGCGGGACAGGTAGCGCAGCCCGGTTTCCAGGCCTTCGCCGGGTTCCCCGACAACGCCGGCGCTGCCGGCGATCGTCATGGCGGTGTCGACGTTCACGAACACCGTCTCGGCGTGGAACAGCCTGATGAGTGTGCCGCCGGCCGGCGGTAGGGTGCCGTCTCGGACGCTGCGGTACACGTGGCCGATCAGCTGCTCGGCCACCGCGCGCTGCACCAGCGCGCGGCCGGCCAACTGCTCGACGCGTTCGTTACCGGCCTGGCCCGTCTTCTCGATCAGGCTCACGTAGTCAACGGGAATCGTGTGGCCGCCCTCGCTGCCGCTGCCGCTGGCGAACTCGGACCCCTGCCCCACCGCCCGGCGCTCGTGGTACAGCTGCCGCGACGCCACCGCCCAGCCGCCGTCGACCTCGCCGACGACGGCGTCGTCGCCGACGTCCACCCCGTCGAGGAACTCCTCGCAGAATTCGGTGGAACCGCTCAGCATCGTGATGCGGCGCAAGGTGATTCCCGGGTGCGCGATGGGCACCAGGAACATGGTCAAGCCCTCGTGCTTGGGGACGTCCCAATTGGTGCGGGCCAGACACAGCCCGTAGTCGGCGGCGAACGCGCTGGTGCTCCACGTCTTGGCGCCGTTGAGTATCCAGCGGTCGCCCTGACGTTCGGCCCGGGTGATGACGCCGGCCAGGTCGGACCCGCCGCTGGGCTCGGACAACAACTGAACCAGCACTTCGTCACCGCGCAGCGCCGCGGCGATGTGGCGCTTCTTTTGCTCCTCGCTGCCGGTGTCGAGCAGTGTGGCACAGCAGATGGTGAACGTGGGGGTGTTGAGGATCAGCGGCATTTCGTAGGTGAGGGATTCGGCGTCGAAGGCCTTCTGATACTCGTAGTCGAGTCCGAGTCCACCGTACTCACGGGGAAAGCAGATCCCCGCGAATCCTCCTTCGTACAAGCGCTTTTGGAGTTCCCGAGCCCGAAGCCAGGATCGCTCGTCGTCGCGCGGGGCTGGCGGGGGTGACTCGGGATCGATGGGGGGCATATTGTCCGCCAGCCATGCCCTGGCCCGGGCCGCGAAGTCGGCAACGGATTCGGTCGTCATGGGTCCGAACGCCCCGCCTTCTCGTGCTCGTACACCCGCAGGTTGTGTTCCTCGGGCGTCCCGAACATGGAGCGGTACAACGTGACCCGACGCAAGTAGAGGTGCAGGTCGTGTTCCCAGGTGACGCCGATGCCGCCGTGCATCTGCACGCAGGCCTGAACGATCTGGCCGGCCATCTCACCCACGTAGGACTTGGCGATGCTGGCAGACAGCCCCGCCTCTGGCGAGTTCGCCGCGACGTCGGCGACCGCCGCGGCCGTAGTGGCGCGGCAGGCTTCGAGCCACAGCTTCATGTCGGCGAACTTGTGCTTGAGGGCTTGATAGGACGCCAACGGGCGCCCGAAGGTGTGCCGATCCAGCGCCCACTGCACGGTCAGGTCGAACACTGTCTGCAGGATCCCGACCACCTCGGCGCACTGCAGGACCTGGGCGATTTGGCCCTGCCGGTCGACGAGCGCGGCCGTCTCGGCGGCGGTGCCCACGGCCGCGGATCGCTCCACCACCACGCCGTCGAACCGCACCCTGGCGTATTGCTTGACCATGTCCACCGACTGCTGCGGGACCACCGTGACGCCGGGCGCATCGGTCGGGACCAGGAACTGGCGCACCTCGTCACCGCAACGCGCCACCACCAGCAGCACCGCGCTCTGCGCGCCCGCCTCGACCCGGTCCTTGGTGCCGTCAATCCGGTAGCCGGAATCGGTGGGGGTGGCCGTCACCGAGGGGTCCAGCGGCGCCCATCCGCGGCCGGGCTCCGAAACCGCCCACGACGCCACGGTTTCGCCGGACATCAACGCATCGATGGTCGCGAGGTGGGGCTGCCGGTCCGCGCACCCGACGAGCGCGGCCAGCACGGCGCTAACCGGATACAAGGGTCCCGGCGCCACCGTCTTCCCGAGCTGTTCGGCGACCAGTGCCAGATCCGCCAAACCGCTCTCCGTAATGCTGCCGCCGCCCAATTCCTCGGGCACCAGCAGGCTGGTCCAGCCGAGCTCCGCGGCGCGCAGCCACCAAGCCGGATCGAAGGACTCCCCCGCGGCCTGCAACTCGCGCACGCGGCGCAGCGGCGCTTCCTTTTCCAGGAATGCTTGGGTTGTCGAGGTGAACAGCGTCTTTTCGGGAGAGTCGAGTGTCGTCATGCTGCCTCTCGTGGAGGAATCGCCGGCGTATCGATCCTAGCAACGAGCGCTACGGTAAGAGCTACCGGAGTGCCCTCGATAGCGCACCGCTACATGGCGAACACACGGCGCAGCGAGCGCGCGTGCAGCGCCCGGTTCTCCTGCGAAACAACCCAATCGGGAACCAACGAGTCGAACCCATTGAACGCCGCTGCGATCACGTGCAATTCGGTGTGCACGTAGGCGTGCAACAGCCTGTTCGCGTAGTCGATGGCCTCGTCGCGGCACGGATCGATCTCGGCGCAGCTGATGAAGGTGGGCGGTAGGCCCTCGAGGTTCGCCCGGTGCGCGGGCACGTGCTGACCGTTGGCGCTGGCGTGCCCAAGGTAGTGCCCCCATGCCCGGCTCACCGCAGGCCCGTTGAGACCCGGGGTGCGCTGAAACTCACGCCGCGACTGGGTGGCGTCGGAGTCGAGCATCGGCTGGTGCAGGATCTGCACCAGGATCTGGGGGCCTTCGTCATCGAACATGCGCTGGCTCAGGCCCGCGACCAGGGCCGCGCCCGCGTCGCGGCCCATCACCGCGATGCGGTTGACGTCCACGTTCAGGTCCGCGCAATTCCGGATGGCGTAGTAGAAGCCGGCCTCGACGTCGTCCAACGCCGCCGGGCAGGGGTGCTCCGGGGCGAGCCGGTAGTCGACCGAAATCAACAGGCAACCGCCTGCCCTGGCCAACTCCACGCACTGCGCGTGATCGGTGTCCAGATTTCCGGTCACGAAGGCTCCGCCGTGGGCGTACAGGACGAGCGGCGAGCCTGACTCGGCCCGATCCAGGTTGGGCCCCCGGTAGAGACGAAGATTCAGCTGGTGGCCGCCCGGGCCGGCGATGGTGCGGGTCTCGATGGCGACATCGGCGGTGTCGACGTCCGCGGCGCGCTCGGCGGCGAGTCGGCCGGTGTGTTCGCGTTCGGCGGGCAGCGTCTCGGCGCGGAATTCGACGACGCCCAGTGCGGTGGCGGCCTCCCGGAGCACGGGGTCGATCCGGGTAAGGCCCTGCGGGCGCGTCAGATTCGTTTGTGTCATACCCTCTCCGCTTCCGGGCTCACCATGCGGGCTCGTCGGATCCCGGCGCGGGACGTGCCGGAAACCCTCTTCAAGGTAGACCTGTGATCAGGTGTGGTGAAAGACGAGGCGCTTGTCGCTGGAGCCCCGGCCATGGGCCCCGACTCAGCGTTCCCCGGGAAGCGCCTTGACCGTCGCCGGCAGCCCATAGAGGGCGGTCGCGTTGCCGCGCATGATCCGCTCGCGCTGGTCGGCCGGGAATCGGTTGATCGCGTAGGACGGCGCGTCGTAGCTCCAGTGTGGGTAGTCCGTCGAGAACATCAGGTTGTCGCCCATGTCCATCATCTCGAGGTACTCGCGGAACTGCACGGTGTCGGTGTCTTCCAGCGGCTGGGTGGTGAACCGAACATGTTCGCGCACATAATCCGACGGGCGCCGGCGCACGTGTGGCAGGTCGCGGCGGCGGGCCTCCCAGATGCGGTCCATCCGCGACATGACCGGCATGGCCCAGGTGAAGCCGCCTTCGACGAACACCACCCGCAGGTCGGGGTGACGGTCGAACGCGCCGTCGAACACCAGGCTCATCAGGTGCGAGACGTACAGCAGCGGCCAGGCGGCGAAGAAGTCGTGCCAATGTGCCGGATTGCCAACCGGATACAGCGGGATCAGTTCGAAGGGCGTCTGCCCCATCAGGTGCGTCGCCACCGGGAATCCGTTGCGGGCCGCGGCTTCGTACAGCGGGTCGAAATGCGGGTTGCCGAAGGGGATCCCACGAGTCTGGGGCGTCATCAGCACCTGGGCCATGTACGGGTGGCCCGCCCAGCGCTCGACCTCGCGCGCCGCGCGCTCGGGCGTCTGCGCGCTGACGCTGATCGATCCGCGCCAACGGCCGTGCCGGTTGTTCTTGTCGAGCCAGACGTCGGCGAGCCAGTCGTTGTAGGCGGACTTCAGCGCGTGTTCGGCTTGCGGCAGCTGGGCGTCGCACATCGGCTCGAGGGTCGCGATGCTGACACCGGCATCGAGCAGCAGCTGCTTCGCAGCGAATTCCGGGTCGCTGCCCGCGACGCCCCCGTCGGGCGGGGCGGCGTCCAGTCGCAGCGACATCGTCTTGTACGAATCGGGTGTGTCGTAGAAATGCGGCACCGGGGCGACCGCGTTGCCGGTCGGCCAGATCTTGTCCACCCATTCGGCCGCCGCGTATGACTTGAGCACCTCGGTCGAGACGGGCAGCGGGTGCACATCGGTGTCGACGATGGTGACCGCTATTTCGTCTTCTCGACCCGTTGCGGAGTCGATCCGCTCGATCGTCGTCATCGGACACGCTCCTTCAATCCGTAGAGCTCGCTGGCGTTGCGCCACAGCACCTTGTCTCGCTGCGCGGCGTCGAGGCCGTCGGCAACGCTCTCGGGTGGCGAGGTGGACCAGTGGGGGTAGGCCGACCCATACATCAGCAGGTCGGACTTCCCGGTGAATTCAATCCAGCGCTGCGTGTCGGTGGCATCGGTCGGCCCGTCGAACGCCGAGGAGCAGAACCGAACGTGGCCGGGCAGGTATTCGCTCGGGTAGCGGTCCACCCACGGGGTCTGATCCCGCATCGAAACCCAGAAGGTGTCGAGCCGCCAGATCAACGGGGTGAGGATGTCGTAGCCGCCGTCGGCGAAGACGAACTTGAGGCCGGGATGCCTGCCGAACACGCCCTCGACGATGAGGGTGGCCAGGTGCACGAAGTAGTTCAGCGGCATGAACGCCGCATAGCCCGGATAGGTGTGGGCGTGTCCGGCGAAGGTGGGCGGATAGTCGACGCCGTTGCCGCCGTTGATGTGCACCGCCACCGGCAGCCCATGGGCGGCGGCGGCCTCCCAGATCGGCTCGAACATCGGTTTGCCGTACGGTTCGCGCGACTGCATCGGGACGCCGACCTGTACCAGCTTGGGGTGGTCGGCCAACCGCTCGATCTCCGCGACGGCGCCCCTGGGGTCTTCCGGGTTGACGCGGATGGTGCCCCGGAACCGATCCGCGGGGTCGGGCTCGAGCCAGCGGTCGAGCAGCCAATCGTTGACCGCAGCACAGATGCGGCTGTTGAGCAGGTAGTCGGCGATGTTGCCCCGGGTCAGCGGGTTGAGGATGGCGTACTCGACACCGCGTTCGAAGAGGTGCCGGCTGACGGTCTCGGGATCCGATCCCGGGTAGTGGTCACCGTAGAGGTCTTGCCGGTAGTCGCCGCCGGGCGCTTGGTACCACTGCTGTTCGACGTCGGGAATCGACCGCAACTGGTGAGCGGCAGGTAGATAGCGCCGTATCTCCGCGTTGTAGCGGAAATGCGGTTGCACGTTGGCGTCGATGATCATGGGGCTCATGCGGTCAAGAACACCTCCCCGTCGGTGACGTCAACCGGGTAGGTACGGACGCGGCGCGTCGGATCGGCGAGGTTTTGTCCGGTGGTGATGTCGAATTCCCAGTTGTGCCAAGGGCATCGGACAATTTGACCGTCGCGGACACGGCGCAGGCCGCCGGGTTCGTCCGGGGCGAACTCATTGGTGCCACCGATCAGACCCAGGCAAAGCGGGGCGCCCTCGTGCGAGCAGTAATTGACGATCGCGTACAGCTCGCCCCGCACGTTGTACACGCCTACGCCGAACTTGCCGACGTCGACCAGCTTCATCTGGCCGGGCGGCAGGTCGTCCAGTGCGCACACGAATCGTCGCTCCGGCATTTGCATCACCGCCTTCGACGCCACGCAGCATCAATACTGTGCCCGTTACGGTAACCACGACAAGCCCGTTGGGCTTACTTGCTATTTATACTATGATAGCTAAATTCCCAGCGTACCAATCCGCTTACCGGCTGCTCAGGAGGAGCGCTGAATGACGCTCAGCACCGACCCCGCCAACCAGCCCGTCACGCTCGACTTCACCGGTGAAACCAGCCCGTACCCGTTCTTCGAGTACATGAGGCATACGGACCCGGTTTGGCACGGCGCCCTGGCCGACCACTCGCAGATGCCGGAAGAGCTGCGACCGAAAGACGAGTGGGTGCTGTTCGGTTACGACCCCCTGTTTCAGGCCTTCCGCGACGACCGGATCTTCAGCTCCCACAAGTACGACGAGACGATCGGTTTGGTGATGGGCCACACCATCCTGGCGATGGGCGGCAAGGAACACCACGACCACCGCAACCTGGTGGCCAAGGCCTTCCGCGCCACCGCGCTGGAACGCTGGGAACCGTCGGTCATCGGGCCGGTATGCGACCAACTGGTCGACGAAATCAAGAACGACGGCCAGGCGGACCTCGTCAAGGCGGTGACGTTCGAGTTCCCCACCCGGATCATCTCCACGCTCCTCGGCCTGCCCCCTGAGGACCTCGACCTCTTCCGGCGGTTGTCCCTCGACCTCATCTCCATCCCGACCGACATCGTGGCCGGGCTCAACGCCGCAGCGGAGTTGCACGGCTACTTCCTCGATCAGGTCGAGCAGCGGCGGCGCAAACGCACCGATGACATCATCGGGGACCTGGTGGCCGCCGAGATCGACGGCGAGAAGCTTTCCGACGAGGCCATCATCGCGTTCCTGCGGCTGCTGCTGCCTGCCGGGCTGGAGACCACCTACCGCTCGTCGGGCAACCTGCTCTACCTGTTGCTGACCCACCCGGAGCAGCTGGCGCTCGTCTACCAGGACCGATCGCTGATCCCGATGGCGATCGAGGAGGGCCTGCGCTATGAAACCCCGCTGACCATGGTCATGCGGACCACGACCGAAGAGGTCGAGATCGGCGGCAAGACGATCCCGGCCGACGCGCAGATCGACATGTGCATGGGATCGGCCAACCGCGACGAGAGCCGCTGGACCGACCCGAACACCTTCGACATCCGCCGGCCGCGCCAGGCGCACATCGCATTCGCCGGCGGCATCCACATGTGCCTCGGCATGCATCTCGCCCGCCTCGAGACGCAGGTGATGCTGAACAGCCTGTTCGATCGCGTCAAGGATCTGACCTTCGTGGCCGACGACGGGACCGGACAGGAGTCCAAGATCGTCGGGCTCACCTTCCGCTCCCCCAACAAGCTTCCGGTCACCTTCTCCCCGGTCGCATGAGGAGGCCGCTTGAAAACTAGAGGAGCGCTCCTGCACGACGTCGGCGGGCCGTGGTCGGTCGAAGAATTCGAGCTCGACCCACCCCGGGCCGGCGAAGTGCTGGTCGAGATGGCGGCGGCCGGGCTGTGCCACTCCGACGACCACATCCTCAAAGGCGACATGTCGGCGCCCAACGAGGTGATGCGATCGCTCGGCCTGCCGACGATGTTTCCCACGATCGGCGGCCACGAGGGCTCGGGCATCGTGCGGCAAGTAGGCGAAGGAGTAACGGATTTCGCGCCCGGCGACCACGTGGTGATGTCGTTCGTCGCGGTGTGCGGGCAGTGCCGCTGGTGCGCGACCGGCATGGAGTACATCTGCGACGTCGGCGCTTTCACCCTCACCCCGGGGATGCCCACCGACGGCACCTTCCGTCATCACACCGCCGACGGCCGGCCACTGGGGCATCTGGCGAAGGTCGGGGCATTCGCCGAACACACTGTGGTGTCGACGAATTCGCTGGTGAAAATCGAGCCGACCCTGCCGCTGGCTCCGAGCGCGTTGCTGTCATGCGCCATTCCGACCGGCTATGGTTCGGCCGCCAACCGTGCCGGTGTACGCGGCGGGGACACCGTCGTGGTCATCGGTGCGGGCGGGATCGGGACTGGCGCGATCCAGGGCGCGCGGATCAGCGGCGCCGCTCAGATCGTCGCCGTGGACCCGGTGGAGTTCAAGCAGAAATCGGCGCTGCAGTTCGGGGCCACCCACAGCGCGGCCACGATCGCCGAGGCGCAGGACATGGTGCGGGACTTGACCTACGGCGTCATGGCCGACGCCGTCGTGGTCTCGCCTTCGCTGATCACCGCCGCCGACGTCCGCGACGCGCTGCAGCTCACCCGCAAGGGCGGGACGTGCGTGCTCACCGGAATGACGTCACAGCTCACGCGGTCGGTCAAGATCGACCTGCAGGACTTCATCCTGATGAACAAGACGCTGGCCGGAACGATATTCGGATCGTGCAACCCGAGGGCCGACATCTCCCGCCTCGCCCGGCTCTATCAGACCGGGCAGCTTCAGCTCGACGAAATGATCACCCGCCGCTATCGCCTCGACGAGATCAACGACGCCTACGACGACCTCCGCAACGGCAAGATCATCCGGGGCATCATCGATTACGGAGTCGGGTGAATCACCGCCGGTCCAGATCATCTGCAGGCTCGCGGTGGGTCAGCCGCCTCGGCGGGTGACGTGCCCACCGGATCGATCAGCAGCAGCTCGAGCACTACCGAAGTCGTTCCGCGATTGCGGCCATCGTGCACATGGGCCGGACCACTGAGCTCAATAAACGAGTCGCCCGGCCGGTAGATGCCATCGACGGTGCAGTCGTTGCCGTAGTGGTACAAGGTACCTTGCTTCACCACCGCGATCACGGTGCCCGGATGCCAGTGCCAACCTATGGCACCACCGGGGGCAATCGTGGTATCGCGAACGACGAATGTTCTTCCCTCGGTTGAGGTTTGCGCTATCACTTCGTAGCCGACGCCGGTAGGTGGTCTTGCATCAGATCCGATCAGCGCGCAGGCGAGCCACGCCGCGATGGCAAGTAGCGCCGCTGAGGAGATGAGGTTTCGGACTATCGCTCCGGCAAATTCGTTCCCATGCCGATCTGATCTGCGCCACACGCGTCGCAATCCGCGATACACCCGCACCCTTCTTCCTTGTGACCTAGCGCATATCGCCCATCCGAAAGATCGGTATGGTAATACCGTATCACTGTACCTATTGAAAGGACCACCCGTGGAGAAGTGGGGCGACAAACTTTCTGAACTGCAAGCTGCCGTACAGGGTCCGGTCGAGACGGAGAGGACCTTGGGCTACACGCAGGAAGTGGCGGTCTTCAACACGGCCGTGCAGCATCGCCCCGCCGTCGTGGTGGGTGCGGCCAGTGCCGGCGACGTGTCGACGGCGGTGACGTTCGCGGCGCGCCATGGCCTCAAGATCGCCGTCCTCAATACCGGGCACGGACCATCGCTCGCCGCCGACGGCGACACGCTGATGATCACCACGAGAAGGATGTCCGGCATCGCGATCAACGCCGAGACCCGGTTGGCGCGAGTCGACGCCGGCGTGCGGTTCGGGGCGCTGGTGGAAGCCGCCGCCGAGTACGGACTGGCTCCGCTGCCCGGATCCTCACCCGGCGTCGGCGTCGTCGGCTACACCCTCAGTGGCGGCGCCAGTCTGACGATGGGACGCAAATACGGTTGGGCCGCCGACCATGTCACCCGCATCGACGTGGTGACGGGCGACGGCCAGTTGCGCCGGGTGTCCCCGCACTCCGAAGCCGACCTATTCGGCGCATTGCTGGGCGGCAAGGGCAACTTCGGGGTCGTGACGGCGATGGAGTTCTCCCTCTTTCCCGTGACGACGCTCTACGCGGGATCCATCCTCTACTCGGGCCGACACGCCCGCCACGTATTGGACGCCTACCGGGAGCTCACGGCCACAGCGCCCGACGAGCTGTCGACGAGCCTGGCTCTGCTGAATCTGCCTCCCCTGCCCGGCCTTCCGCCCTTCATGCAGGGCCAGCTGACAATCTCACTACGCGTCTCCTTCGCCGGAGACGATGCCGTCGGGGCCCGGCTGATCGATTCGATGCGCCAGGTCGCGCCCGCGCTGGCGGACACCGTACGAAGCATGCCCTACACCGAATTCGCGTCGATCAGCAATGATCCGACGGACCCGGCGGCGGCGGTCGAACACTTCGGCCTGCTCCGGGAGCTGACCCAAGACACCGTCGCCGCGATCGTCGATGTCGTCGGGCCGGACTCCGGCAGCCCCATCAACATCGTTGACATCCGACACCTGCAAGGCGCCTTCGGCAAGCCGGCGCCGTTCCCCAACGCCGTGGGTGCGCGGGACGCAGCCTTTGCCTTCTTCGGTCTGACCGTCGTGCCACCCGGGCACGACGCGGTGCATCGCATGCACTGCGGTTCCGGGCTTCTCACCGCGCTGAAGCCGTGGCTGCACGAGCTGGCCAGCCCCAGTTTCCAGGGCCCCAGCGACGCGACCGAGGAACGCGCCCGCAAGGCCTACGAGCCCAGGGTGTACGACAGGCTCAGGGTGGTCAAGACGAAGTACGACCCGCACAACAGGTTTCGCCTCAACCACAACATCCCGCCCCACGGCGCGGGCTGAATGGCGATTGCATTATGTCGGTATAGCCGTACCATACAGCCATGACTATGCAGCGGCGAACTCGCCGGGCGGGCGGAGCGCGTCGAGTCGAGGTGACCGAGACAGTCGCGACCGTCTTGGCCGAACGTGGGTACGAGAACACCCGCTTCGCCGATGTCTCGGCGGCCAGCGGCATGGCCATCAGCACGCTGCAAAACTACTTCGGCTCGCGTGAGGACATGCTTATCGAGGCCATCAGGCACGCCACCGAAGTCGAGGCGGTCGCGCTCGAGGCCGTCGCCGAGGCCGAGCGGGATCCGTGGAATCGCCTGGTTACCATGATCGATCGAAACCTCAACACTCCTTTGAGCAATCACCAATTGTTAATTGAGGTCTGGCGTTCCAGCATGCGCGATGCGGAATTGCGTGACTACAGCGAAAAGGGCTGGGCGCGCTACCGCGCACCGTTCGTGAAAGCGGTGACCGAGGGCCGCGACTCGGGGGCCTTCGCGCCCATCGCCAGCCCCGACGAAGTCGTCGACCTGTTACTGGTCTGGCTTGCCGGCGCCATGGTTCCCCGGACCTTGCACTTTCGAAACCCGACGGCGGATAAATTTCGGACCGCGCTGCTGCGCCAAGTCACTCTGATGCTGGGGCGGGCCGGGTGAGCCTGCGCAGTCGCTGCACTTGGCCGTAGGCGTCAATCGGACTGTGTAGGGCCAGGCCGCCGTCGGCGTGCACGATTTGTCCTGTCACCCAGGGCAACTCGAGGAGGCCCACGATCGCCCCGGCCACGTCGTCTGCCTCCCCCAGCCGGCCGAGCGCCGTGCGTTCGGACAGTGCCTCCACCCAGCCGGGGAGCTGCTCGGGCTTGGCCAGCATCGGTGTGCGTGTGACGCCCGGCCCGACGGCATTCACCCGGATGCCGTGCACGCCCCATTCCACGGCGGCGACCTTCACCAACATGTCCACCCCGGCCTTCGACACGCAGTAGGCGCCCATGTCCCGGTCGGCGACGGTGCCGCTGATACTGGAAACCGCGACGATCGAGCCGCCCACCCCGGCGTCGACCATCGCTTGCGCCCCGGCACGGATCGTCAGCCAGGTGCCGGTGAGGTTGACGCCCAACACCCGGTTCCATTCCGCGGGCGACTGTTCGAGCAACAGCCCCGAAGCACCGACCCCGGCGCAGGCGACGATCCGGGTGGGCGCGCCATGCTCGCTCACCGATTGTTCCATCGCGGCCGACACGGCGTCGGGATCGCTGACGTCACAGACGATGTCCGCATCGGCGAGATCCCACACGACGACGTCGTGAGCCGCATCGCGCAACCGTCCGGCAACTTCACGCCCGATTCCGGACGCACCGCCCGTGACCAGCGCGGTGCTCATTTCGCCCGCCCGATCAGCTCAACGAGTACCCCGTCCGGCGCTTCGATCACCGCCATCGCGACGGTCCTTCCGTCCGGGGCCACGACATCGATGCGCCGCACGCCGTCGGTGAAACCCAATGCAGCCAAAGCGGCGAGCGTTTCGTCGACTTCACGCTGCAGTGAGAGCAACATGAACCCGTGCCGTAACGCGGTCGAATCCGGCAGTGCCTCAAGGGCGCCGGCCACCTCCACCAGTTCGACAAACCCGCTGCCCGATGTCTGCGGATCGCCGAGAAACACCGATCGCAGCCGATCGCTCCCGGCCCCGAACAGTTCCGGCCAATCGCCGACGAAGTCGTAATCCATCAACTGGCTCAGTCCGAGGCCTTCGCACCAGAATCGGAGCGACCGTTCGACATCGGAGGTGCAAATCGCCGAATGATGCACACCTAACATGGGCTTCCTCTCGATTGCAGAGCTTGCCCACCATCATGCAACGTCGATTGTTGACGCGGAACGTTTGCCTACATCTTGATCGCCGGGATCAGCCTGGTGAGGTTCCACAGGCGATCTCGCCGTGCGGACAGCGATGAGATTGCCAGCGCGACAGCCGTTATCGCAACCAGCACGGTGATCGCTTGCCAGAGCCGTCCGTCGATGCCACCGAGGATGAGCTGGCGCAGCCCGTTGACGCCGTAGGTCATCGGGTCGAAGCGGTGCAGGACCTGGAAGGGCCGCGAAGTGGTCTCCACGGGGTACATGCCGCCGGCGCTGACCAGCTGCAGCATCAGCAGGGCCATGATCAGCACCCGTCCCACCGCTGGGCCGACGAGCGCGTTGATCGCCTGCGTGGCGGCCACGAATGCGGCGGAGATGAGGATCATGAACCCCAGCATCGCGACCGGATGCACGGCACGCATGCCGAGGGCGAACCGGACCACGCAGTAGAGGACGATCGCCTGGAACAGCGCGATCGTGGCCGCGGGCAGATAGCTGGCGAGCACCACCCGGATTTCGAGCACCTCCGCGGCGATCGCGCGACTCTGCAAGGGCCGCAGCACCATCCACAGCACCAATGCGCCGAAGAACAGCGCCAGCGTCAGGAAGAACGGGGCCATGCCGGTGCCGAAGTTGGGTGCGGCGTTCTCGTGCGAGGCTGCGAGCTGCACCGGCCCACCGATGGTGTCTGCGACCGCGTCCTTTTGCTGAGTCGTCCAGTTGGGCAGCTGGTTGGCCCCCTCGCCGAGCTTGCCGGCCAGCTCGGCCGATCCCGCCTTGAGTTGGTGCGCCCCGTCATCGAGCTTGACTATGCCGCTTGCCAACTCGGCGTTGCCGGAGGACAGCTGCTGGGCGCCGTCGCGGAGCTGCGTGAGCTTGTTCGTCAGCTCCTGCCCCTTGTTGCCGACCTGGTCGAGGGCCGAACCCAGCGGGCTGCCGGGCGTGCGCAGGGCGGAGGTCATCGCGATCGCGGCGTTTTGCGCGTCGGTGAGGCGTTGGCGGATCTGCGGCGTGAACTGATGGCCACGCAGTTGATCCTGGATGCTGCGCAGGTTGTTCGCCAAGGGATCCTGGCGCGCGGCGAGCTGATCGATCACCGGCGACAGCGCGTCAGCGGCACCGTCTTGTGCGGTGGCGATGGCGCCGATCTGGTCGTTGGCCTGCTGCAGCGCGGCAGCGCCCTGTTGCAATTGCTGCGTGTCGCCGCCGACCTGTGACAGCGCCCGGGTCACCGCGAGCAGCGGGTCGGTGGCCTGGTTGATTCCGTCGGACAATTGCTGGGCCCCGGCGGCGAGGCGCGCCGAGCCGGACCTGGCCGTGTCGAGGCCGGCGGCCAGCTGCCCGGCCCCGTCGTCGAGTCGAGCGGCGCCCTCGGCGGCCTGCTTGATGCCCGCGCCCGACGTAACCACCACGGACAGCATGTGATTGACGGCCTGGCCGGAGATCCGGCTGGACACCGCGTTGAGCACCTGGCTGATGGCGGTGCGGCCGATGCTGGTGGAGATGTAGTTGTTGGCGTCGTTGTAGACGGCGATCAGGTTGGCCTTCTTGGGCTGCCCCGTCACCGGCGACGCGATCGCCGCGCTGAAGTCCGGTGGCAGCTCGACCATGAAGTAGTACTTGCCGTGGTCGACTCCGTTGCGCGCTTCGGCCAGGTCCACGACGTGCCAGTCCAACCCGCCGTCCGCGGTCAGGCTCTTGGCGATCTCCTCGCCGGCGTTGAACTGCTCGCCGGAGACGACGGCGCCGCGGTCGGAATTGACCAGGGCCACCGGCATTTTGTTGGTGTGGCCGAAGGGATCCCAGAACGCCCACAGGTACAGCGCCCCGTACACCAGCGGCAGCAGCATCAGCACCACGATCGCCACGCGCGTCAAACGGCTGCGACCGAAACGCTTGATCTCCGAGCCGAATGCAAGTCCAGCCAACATCGTCAATCTCCTCCGGTCAGGACGCGGCGATCGTGAAGCTCGTGCTCGGGTGCGTCGGTGCCGAGCGGGTTGGTGACTCCGACGACGACCGTGCGCTGCTGG
>NZ_LZIX01000099.1:0-16352 GCF_001666955.1 Mycobacterium sp. E735
AAGGCCCACGCCTCGGAGCTGGCCGAAACGTCGCCGACGGCTGCCGTACTCGGCGACGTCGACGCGCTCGCCGGCCGCGGTGATCAGCCAGACCGTGCCGTCATCATCGACGCGCCCGAACTGATGCGGGTTGCTGCGTGGCGGCGCCGGAATCGGGTGGACGACGGGCCGCGGCGCCGCGCTCGCCGGCCGTGGCCCGGGACGCGGTCCCGGGCGTGGCACCGGGCGTGAAACCGGTTGGGGCACCGGCCCGACCGGGTCCGGTCCCTGGGGTTCGTCAGCCGTCATGCGCTCGTCACCTACCCTTCGCGCGGTCGGAACTCCGCGCACCTGCCGCGCGTAGCGGCACCGTCTGCATCAGTGCGGGGCGGCGCTCGTGGCCTTCCCAACAGCTGCTTAACAGTATTCAAGCAGCTTGTCGGCGCGTCCGCCGCCACCTCAGATCTTGCCGTTCGAGATGCATCGGCGCAGGCGCATCAGGTATCACAGTTGTCCGTAACCCCGACTCGGACGGAGAAACCATGGACAAGGCGGACATCGCCGCTTTGCTCGCGCTGGCGTCCGCGCTCTGCGTCGCGATCGGCGACGTGCTGCAGCAGCGGGCGACCCACCGGATCGCCGACCCGTCGATCGGGCAGCTCCAACTCGTCCGCAAGCTGCTCGGCAACAGGCGGTGGCGGTGGGGCGCCGTGCTGCTCGTGGTCAGCATCGTGTTGCAGGCGGCCGCCCTTGACCAGGGGTCGGTGTTGCTGGTGCAGGCGTTGCTCGTCCTCTCGCTGCTGTTCGCGTTGCCCATCAGCGCCCGGCTCGCCGACCGCGCCGTAACGGCCCGGGAGTGGGCCTGGGCCGTGGTGCTGACCGCCGCGGTGACCGTGATCGTCACGGTCGGCAACCCGCGGGCGGGCCACTCGACCGCGCCGCTGCGGACGTGGGCCATCGTGGCGGGGGTGCTGGCCCCGCTGCTCCTCGGGTGCGTGGTGGCCGCGCGCGTCTGGGGCGGTGCCCTGGCCGCCGCGCTGCTCGCCTTCGTCTCCGGTTCCCTCTGGGCCGTCTTCGCGGTGCTGGCCAAGGGAGTGGTGCATCGGCTCGGCGACGGCGGGTGGGCGGTGGTCCGGACACCCGAGCTTTACGCGTGGCTGCTGATCGCGGTGGCGGGATTCGCCTGGGAGCAGTCGGCGTTTCGTGCCGGCGCCCTGACCGCCTCGATGCCGACGCTGGAGGTGTCCCAGCCGGTCGTGGCGGCGGCGCTGGGCGTCGCCGTCCTCGGCGAGACGCTCGACACCGGTCGCGGAGGAATGCTGGCGCTGGCGGCCGCGGCGCTGGTGATGGCGGCGGCCACCGTCGAACTCGCGCGCGGCGACGCCTCCGCGACGCAGGACAGGATTGCGGCCGGGTTGCCGAACGCCGCAGCGCAACCGGCTTAGCGACGCCGCGGTTAACCGGATCGACGCGTTGCCCACAGCGCATCCTTAGGTTAATGCCGTAAGAACAAAGGGTGATTCGTTGAGCGCGCCGCAGCGTGTGCGACGTCATACAGTTGTTGCTGAACTGATCGCAAATATTGCGTGTATTTGCCCGAGCCCCAGGGAAAGCTGGTCGGGGCAATCGTGAGATGAGGGGTCACTCATGTCGAAGGTTGACGTCGCGGCGTTGATTGCGTTGTGCGCGGCGCTGGCATCCGCGGTCGGCGACGTGATCCGTCAGCGCTCTGCGCAGGAGATCACGGACAAGCAGGTCGGCCACCTGGAGCTGTTCCGCATGTCGCTGAAGGACACCCGGTGGTGGCTGGGAGGCCTCGCGGCGATCATCAACTACAGCCTGCAGGCCGGGGCCCTGGCCTGGGGCTCTGTGGTGTTGGTGACCGCGCTGCAGGTGACGGCGTTGCTGTTCGCGTTGCCGATCTACGCGCGGCTGACGAAGCGCCGGGTCACCCGCTGGGAGTGGGTGTGGGCGGTGGTGCTCGCCGGGGCCCTGGCGGTGGTCATCATCGTCGGTGACCCGGCCTCCGGACATCAGCGCGCGTCGGTCGAGACGTGGGCCATCGTCGCCGCGGTGATGGTGCCGTTGCTGGTGGCGTGCGTGGTGGCCGCGCGGATCTGGTCGGGCAGCCCGTTCGCGGCCGCCCTGCTCGCGGTGGTCGCGGGTTCGGCGCTGGCGTTGTTCGCGGTGCTCACCAAAGGGATCGTCGAGGTCGGCGAGGACGGCCCGCTGGCCGTGCTGACCGCGCCCGAGTTCGTCCCGTGGCTGCTGTTGGCGCTGACCGGGATGATCTTCCAGCAGTCGGCGTTCCGCGCCGGTGCGCTGACGGCCTCCATGCCGACGATGACGGTGGCGAAGCCCGTGGTGGCCGGCCTGCTCGGCATCTTCGTGCTGGGCGAAACGCTGAACGCGGACGGGCCCAAGGCCTTCGTGCTGGTAGCGGCGATCGCCGTGGTGATCGTGGCGACCGTCGCCCTGGCCCGCGGGGAGGCGGCCACCATGGTCGCCGAGGTCGGCCGGGACGACGGGAGCATCACGCCGGACGCGTGGTCGTCCTCGGACGGCGAGGCCGACCCTTTTAACACCGGCCCCGTGGTCGTGGCCGCCGAGGCCTGAGCGCGCGCGTCGGCGAACCATTAGTTTGGTGGCGTGCTCAGCGGGATTGCCATCGTTCCCTCGGCGCCGCTGCTCGTGCCCGAGCTGGCCGGCGGGGCCGCCGCGGAGGTGACCGATCTGGTGGCCGCTGTGCTGGCGGCGGCAGCCCTTCTCCCCGCCCGCTGGATCGTCATCGGCACCGGGGCACGCGACGAAGCGTGGGGGCGGGATGCGGCCGGCACGTTCGCGGGTTTCGGTGTGGACGTCCGGGTCGGGCTTTCCCCGCGCGCCGACACCGCGGCGCCCGCCGACCTGCCGGTGTCCGCGCTGCTGGCCGGCTGGGTGCGCGGCCAGGCCCGCCCCGACGCGACCGCCGAGGCCCGCATCTACCGCACCGACCACGACGCTGAGGCCGCCCTGGCCGAGGGCCGGGCGTTGCGCGCCGAGGTCGACCGGTCAGCCGAGCCGATCGGCGTGCTGGTCGTGGCCGATGGCGCGAACACGTTGACCCCGAGCGCGCCCGGGGGATACGACCCGGCCAACGCCGACGCGCAGCTGGCCCTCGACGACGCGCTGGCGACCGGCGACGTCGCCGCCCTGGCGCGGCTGCCCCGGCAGATCCTCGGCCGCGTCGCCTTCCAGGTGCTGGCCGGGCTGGCCGAGCCGGGACCGCGGTCGGCCAAGGAGCTATACCGGGGGGCGCCCTACGGCGTGGGCTACTTCGCCGGCGCCTGGCAGGTCTGAAGTGGCCGCCCGACCGCTGGCGATCATCGGCCCCACCGGAACCGGCAAGTCGCAGCTGGCACTCGATCTCGCCGAACGGCTCGACGCCGCCGAGATCGTGAACGCCGACGCGATGCAGCTCTATCGCGGCATGGACATTGGCACGGCCAAGCTGCCCGTCGGGCAACGCCGCGGCATCCCGCATCACCAGCTCGACGTGCTGGACGTCAAAGTGACCGCGACGGTCGCCCGCTATCAGCGCGCCGCCGCGGCGGACGTCGAGGCGATCGCGGCCCGCGGCGCCGTTCCGATCATCGTGGGCGGCTCCATGCTTTACATCCAATCGCTGCTCGACGACTGGTCGTTCCCCGCGACCGATCCCGCGGTGCGGGCTCGCTGGGAGCAGCGGCTGGCCGAGGTCGGCGTCGGCGGGCTGCACACCGAGCTGGCCCGCCGCGACCCCGCCGCCGCGGCGGCCATCCTGCCGACCGACGCCAGGCGCATCGTGCGGGCGCTCGAAGTCGTCGAGCTGACCGGTCGGCCCTTCGCCGCGTCCGCGCCACGCATCGGCACCCCGAGGTGGAACACCGCGATCATCGGATTGGATTGCGAGACAACGACGTTGGACGAGCGGCTGGCCCGCCGCACCGACGCCATGTTCCACCAGGGGCTCGTTGAGGAGGTCAGCGCGCTGCTCGGTGAGGGCCTGCGCGACGGGGTCACCGCGTCGCGCGCCCTGGGCTACGCGCAGGTGATCGAGGCGCTCGACGCCGGAGGCGGCACCGAGCGGCTGCGGGACGCACGCGAACAGACCTACGTGGGCACTCGACGCTATGTCCGCCGGCAACGCTCCTGGTTCCGCCGCGACCACCGGGTTCACTGGCTGGACTCTGAAAAAGCGGGGGCGGACGGCGCCCGGCTCGTCGACGAAGCGCTGCAAGCGTGGGGCCACGTATCCTGAGCAGGTGATTCGCGCCGACGACGATGCTGCCGGCGCAGCCGGAGGTGAGGAGTGGCGCGCATGATGTTCGCGAAGGGCCACGGCACCGAGAACGATTTCGTGGTGCTCCCGGACGCGGAGGCCGCGCTCGACCTCGCCCCCGCCCGGGTGGCCGCCCTGTGCGACCGGCGTCGGGGACTGGGCGCCGACGGGGTGCTGCGAGTCACCACCGCCGCGGCGGCTCTGGCGGCCGGCGTGCTGGACCGCCTGCCCGACGGCGTGGCGTCGGCCGACTGGTACATGGACTACCGCAACGCCGACGGCTCCATCGCCCAGATGTGCGGCAACGGCATCCGGGTGTTCGCGCATTACCTGCGGGCCAGCGGCATGGAGTCCCGCGACGAATTCGTGATCGGGTCGCCGGCCGGCCCCCGGCCGATCACCGTGCACCACGCCGACGCGACGCACGCCGACATCAGCGTCGACATGGGCAAGGCCAACACCCTCGGCCCGGGCAGCGCCATCGTCGGTGGCCGACGGTTTTCCGGCCTGGCGGTCGACGTCGGCAATCCCCACCTGGCATGCGTGGATCCCGATCTGACCGCCGAGGAACTCGCCGGGCTGGACGTGGCGGCGCCGGTGAGCTTCGACCACGCCCAGTTCCCGGAGGGCGTGAACATCGAACTCGTCACGGCGCCGGCCGACGGCGCGGTCCGGATGCGGGTGCACGAGCGAGGCGTCGGCGAGACCCGCTCCTGCGGCACCGGCACGGTCGCGGCCACGGTGGCCGCGCTGGCCGCCGCCGGTGCGGACACCGGCACACTGAAGGTGCGGGTGCCCGGCGGCGACGTCGTCGTCACCATCACCGACGCCACCAGCTACCTGAGGGGACCGTCGGTTCTCGTGGCACAGGGGGAGATCAGCGGGGAATGGTGGGACGCGCAGCGACGTTAATTCAGGTGCACGACGCCGATCCGCCGTGCATCATTCTGTATTGCCTATGACACATCCTGAATTCTCCAAACCCGCTGTGCCGGAGCCAAGCACCGGCGAACTCGCCCTGGAAGAACGGTCGGCGCTGCGCCGCGTCGCCGGGCTGTCGACCGAACTCGCCGACGTATCCGAAGTCGAGTACCGCCAGCTCCGCCTGGAGCGCGTCGTGCTCGTCGGCGTGTGGACCGACGGCACCGCCGCCGACAGCGAGGCCAGCATGGCCGAGCTGGCCGCCCTGGCCGAGACCGCCGGTTCCCAGGTGCTCGAGGGGCTCATCCAGCGCCGCGACAAGCCCGACCCGTCCACCTACATCGGCTCGGGCAAGGCCCAGGAGCTGCGCGAGGTGGTGCTGGCGACCGGCGCTGACACCGTGATCTGCGACGGTGAGCTGTCCCCGGCGCAGCTCACCGCGCTGGAAAAGGCGGTCAAGGTGAAGGTCATCGACCGCACCGCGCTGATCCTGGACATCTTCGCCCAGCACGCCACCAGCCGGGAGGGCAAGGCGCAGGTGTCGCTGGCCCAGATGGAGTACATGCTGCCGCGGCTGCGCGGCTGGGGTGAATCGATGTCCCGGCAGGCCGGTGGCCGCGCCGGCGGCAGCGGGGGAGGCGTGGGCCTGCGCGGTCCCGGTGAGACCAAGATCGAGACCGACCGCCGCCGCATCCGTGAACGTATGGCGAAGCTGCGCCGCGAGATCAAGGACATGAAGCAGGTCCGCGACACCCAGCGCAGCCGCCGCCGGCAGAGCGACGTCCCGTCGGTCGCGATCGTCGGCTACACCAACGCCGGCAAGTCGAGCCTGCTCAACGCGCTGACCGGGGCCGGGGTGCTGGTGCAGGACGCGTTGTTCGCCACGCTGGAGCCCACCACCCGCCGTGCCGAGTTCACCGACGGTCGCCCGCTGGTGCTCACCGACACCGTCGGGTTCGTCCGGCACCTGCCCACCCAACTCGTCGAGGCGTTCCGCTCCACGCTGGAGGAGGTCGTCGACGCCGACCTGCTCGTGCACGTGGTCGACGGCTCCGACGCCAACCCGCTGGCCCAGATCAACGCGGTGCGCGAGGTGATCTCCGACGTCATCGCAGACCATCACGGCGACCCGCCGCCCGAGCTGCTGGTGGTGAACAAGGTCGACGCCGCGAGCGGCCTCACGCTGGCCGGACTTCGTCACGCCCTGCCCGGCGCCGTGTTCGTCTCGGCCAGGACCGGGGAAGGCATCGAGGCCCTGCGGTGCCGGATGGGCGAGCTGGCCGTCCCCGCCGACACGGCCGTGGATGTGGTGATTCCGTACCACCGCGGCGACCTGGTGGCCCGGCTGCACGCCGACGGGCGCGTGCAGCAGGAGGAGCACAGCCCCGACGGCACCCGGATCAAGGCCCGAGTCCCGGTGGCGTTGGCCGGGCGCCTGCAGGAGTTCTCGGCGGGCTGATCCGCCGGCGCGCCGTGGCCACCCCGCCGGCTGCCGACCAACCGTCTGGTTGGTATATGTTGGGCGACAGAGTTTCGAGTCGCCGGAGGTCATCCACATGGGCAGTGCCGTCAAATACCAGCGCACGCTTTTCGAGCCGGAGCACGACCTGTTCCGCGAGTCCTACCGCGCCTTCCTCGATCGCCACGTCGCGCCGCACCACGACGAATGGGAGAAGGCGAAGATCGTCGACCGCGGCGTGTGGCTCGAGGCCGGCAAGCAGGGCTTCCTCGGTATGGCTGTCCCCGAGGAATACGGCGGCGGAGGCAACCCCGACTTCCGGTACAACACGATCATCACCGAGGAGACCACCTTCGGTCGCTACAGCGGCATCGGCTTCGGGCTGCACAACGACATCGTGGCGCCCTACCTGCTGGCCTTGGCCACCGAGGAGCAGAAGCAGCGCTGGCTGCCGAAGTTCTGCACCGGGGAGCTCATCACCGCCATCGCGATGACCGAGCCGGGAACCGGCAGCGACCTGCAGGGCATCAAGACCCGCGCGGTCGCCCACGGTGACCACTACGTGCTCAACGGCGCAAAGACGTTCATCACCAACGGAATCAACTCCGACTTGGTGATCGTGGTCGCGCAGACCGATCCGGACAAAGGCGCGCAAGGCTTTTCGTTGCTCGTTGTCGAACGCGGCATGGAGGGCTTCGAGCGCGGCCGGCACCTGGACAAGATCGGGCTGGCCGCCCAGGACACCGCCGAGCTGTCCTTCACCGATGTCAAGGTTCCCGCCGAAAACCTGCTGGGGCAGGAGGGCATGGGGTTCATCTACCTGATGCAGAACCTGCCGCAGGAGCGGATCTCGATCGCCATCATGGCGGCCGCCGCGATGGAGCAGGTGCTCGAAGACACGCTGCAATACACCAAGGAGCGCAAGGCGTTTGGCAAGCCGATCGGCAGCTTCCAGAACAGCCGCTTCGTGCTCGCCGAGCTGGCGACCGAGGCCACCGTGGTGCGCATGATGGTCGACGAGTTCATCCGCCTGCACCTGGACAAGAAGCTGACGGCCGAACAGGCGGCCATGGCCAAGTGGTACTCCACCGAGAAGCAGGTGCACCTGATCGACCGTTGTCTGCAACTGCACGGCGGCTACGGCTACATGCGCGAATACCCCGTCGCCCGTGCCTATCTGGACGCGCGGGTGCAGACCATCTACGGCGGCACGACCGAGATCATGAAGGAGATCATCGGCCGCAGCCTCGGCGTCTAGATCCGACAACGGCGATCGCCAAAGGAACGGTCAATTCGCCCGCGGTCGGCAAACGCGGTCAATGCCCGCCTGGCCACCGTTTTTTCGGGTAGATCGCCGGCGAGTTAATGGCTTCACGTACCGTCGGCGCATGTGTTTCGGGGACGCCCGCGCAATGGTGCGCCGCGAAAAGCGCGGCAGGGGCGACGAGCCGGGCCGGCGCGCGCAGGCCCGCGCCCTATTGCGCAGGTGTGCGACCGGTTCGGGAGTCGGCACGATAAGTCCGACGTCACGCGGGCGATGGTGCGGTTCGTCGCGATTCGAGCGTGGCTCGGCATCATTTCGACATCGGCGTGGTATCCGTTTTTGTAATATGCGTGATTTGACTTCGTATTTCTCCTTGGCAGGAGCAAAGTTATGCGAGCCCGGCGATAATGCGGATCGGTGCGGGGCTGTTTCCGCGCGGTCGGAGTGCGGCCCCCTCGCCGGCTGTGCAGCCACGGGCATAGCCGCTGATAGGGCCGTAGCCGTCGGCTGGGAGGCTTGGTGAACGGGCAGAGAGGTCACATGCGCAGGCTGGTCGGGAGTGCGCTGGTCACCTTGACGGCCTTCGCGACCGCCGCCGCCTTGTTGGCGCCTTCCGCGGCGGCGTCTCCCATCGGCGACGCCGAGGCGGCCATGATGGCCGCCTGGGAAAAGGCCGGCGGCGACGGTTCACCGCTGGGCCCGCGGAAGGGCGACGTGTATCCCGCCGGAGACGGTTTCGAGCTGGACTTCGACGGCGGCAAGATGTTCTTCACGCCGGCGACCGGCGCCAAGTTCGTCTACGGGCCGATCCTGGACAAATACGAAATGCTGGGCGGCCCCGCCGGCAGCGATCTGGGCTTCCCCGCGATCAATGAGGTGCCCGGCCTCGCCGGTCCGGACAGCCGGGTGGCCACCTTCTCGGCCAGCGACAAGCCGGTGATCTTCTGGACGCCGGACCACGGCGCGTTCGTGGTGCGCGGCGCGATCAACGCCGCGTGGGACAAGCTGGGTAGCTCGGGTGGCGTGCTCGGCGTCCCGGTCGGCGACGAAACCTACAACGGCGAGGTGTCCGCCCAGAAATTCAGCGGCGGCCAGGTTTCGTGGAACAGGCAGACCAAGCAGTTCACCACCGAGCCAGCGGGTTTGGCCGACCAGTTGAAGGGTTTGCAGGTGGCGATCGACCCCACCGCGGCCATCAACATGGCATGGCGCGCCGCCGGTGGTCCGAACGGGCCGCTGGGGGTCAAGAAGGGCGCGCAGTATCCGATCGGTGGCGACGGGATCGTCCAGGACTTCGCCAACGGCAAGGTGTATTTCAGCCCCGCGACCGGCGCGAACGCCGTCGAGACCAACATCCTGTCCAAGTACGAATCGCTGGGCGGCCCGGCCGGTAGCGATCTCGGTTTCCCGACCGCCAACGAAGCTGACGGCGGGATCCCGTCCAGCCGCGTCGTCACCTTCTCCGGCGCCGACAAACCGGTGATCTTCTGGAGTTCGGAGCACGGCGCGTTCGTGGTGCGCGGCGCCATGAAGGCGGCGTGGGACAAGCTCCGGGGGCCGACGGGCAAGCTGGGTGCGCCCGTCGGCGACCAGTCGGTGGACGGCGACGTGGTCTCCCAGCAGTTCGTCGGCGGCAAGATCTCGTGGAACCGGGCGAAGAACACGTTCAGCACCGACCCGGCCAATCTCGCGCCGTTGCTGTCGGGCCTGCAGGTGTCGGGCCAGAATCAGCCGAGCAGCTCGGCGACGCCCGCGCACCCCAAGAAGTTCGCGTTGCAGTGGTGGTGGCTGCTGGCCGGCATCCCGGTGCTGGTGCTGATCGTCTTGGCCGGGCTGTTGGCCCTCGGTTGGCGCCGGCGGCGCGCCGCGCGTGCCGGTGCCGGCTACGAGCCGCACCGCGACCTCGACCTTGGTTACGAGCCGGTGGGCGACCAGCACTGGGGGCCCGACGACGTCGGCGCCGAACACTTCGACGGGCAGTCCGAGACGCCCGAAGCCGAGGCCGCCGGGCGGGTCAGCTGGCGGCGGCGCGGTGCGGACGAGGGTGGCTACGGGGACGAGGAGCAGGACCCCGACGCGGTGGACACCGACTCCTTCGCCGCGGTCTCACCGACGGCCCTGTCGGAGGCGGGCTATCCCGAAACCGAATCCGGCTATGCCCAACCCGAATACGCCGAACCCGAATACGGCGAAGCGGATTACGCCGAATCCGGTTATCCCGAAGCGGATTACGCCGAGGCCGAGTACGCCGAAGCCGAGTACGCCGAAGCCGAGTACGCCGACGACGCACACGAGCCCGCCCACCCGGAGGCCGCTCGCGGGGACGAGGGTTACGTGGATGCCGAGTACCTCGACGTCGCGGTGCCGCACACGCCGCCGGACGCCGAATACGAGGACGCCGCCCCCGAAGCCGCGGCTCCCGAGCCCGAGTATCCGGATGTGGCCGTGCCGCACGTTCCGGCGGATGTCGCCGAGGCCACTGGTGCCGACGCCGCCGCTGCGGACGACACCCCGCCGGAAGCTACCCCGCCGGAAACCGCCGCGCCGGAGGCCGCCGCCGCGGCCGTCGTCGCATCCGGGCAGCGGGGCGGACGGCACGCGGCCGCCGACGACGAGGACAGCGGCGCGGGGGCAGGCACGCCCGGGCGCCCGACCATCCACCTACCGTTGGACGACCCCTACCAGGTGCCCGACGGATACCCGATCAAGGCAAGCGCCCGCTTCGGGCTGTACTACACACCGGGCAGCGAGCTCTACCACGACACCCTCGCCGAAATCTGGCTGGCCAGCGAAGAAGTCGCGCAGGCCAACGGCTTCGTCAAGGCGGACTGACCCCGCCGGGCTAGACCTTGCGGATCACCGTGACGACCTTGCCCAGCACGGTCGCCTCGTTGCCGGGAATCGGGTCGAATGCCGGGTTGTGCGGCATCAGCCATACCTGACCGCCCGCGCGCTTGAACGTCTTCACGGTGGCTTCCCCGTCGAGCATGGCCGCGACGATGTCGCCGTTGTCGGCGACGTTCTGCTGGCGCACCACCACCCAGTCGCCGTCGCAGATCGCCGCCTCGATCATGGAATCGCCGACGACCTTGAGCAGGAACAGCGTGCCCTCGCCGACCAGCTCGCGCGGCAGCGGGAACACGTCCTCGACCGCCTCCTCGGCGAGGATCGGTCCACCGGCGGCGATGCGCCCGAGGACCGGCACGAAGGTCGGTTCCGGCAGGGCGTCGGAGCCGGCGACGTCGGTTGCCGGCGCCGCCACGTCGTCGTCGGCGCCGCGGACGTCGACCGCCCGCGGACGGTTCGGATCCCGACGCAGGTAACCCTTGCGCTCCAGGGTGCGCAGCTGATGGGCCACGGATGACGTCGACGTCAGGCCGACGGCGTCGCCGATCTCCCGGATGCTCGGCGGGTAGCCGCGGCTGGTGACCGACGCGCGAATGACGTTCAAGATGGTGCGCTGACGTTCGGTCAGCGATGAATCCACGGCGTGCAACCGGCCGCCCGTGCCGGCCGATGGGGTGTCGCTGCTGTCGCTCATGGCACTGAATGTAACCCCAGCGCGCCCAAGAATCAAACATGTGTTCGAGTAGCGTGTCGCCCATCCGCCCGTCGGCGAAAAGCCGCGCCGAAGTCGTGAATCACAAAGGTGTAACTCTTCGGCAGATCGGGTATTTCGATCGCATGTCAGCTCTAGCGGCCACTCACTTGTCGGTGGCGTGGTCTAGCGTTCGACTCGTGCGACACGCTTCGCTCACATGTTCGTATTTCGAACACACGAGCGATACAGTCGAACAGCTGAGCGAATCAAGTTGACCGGAGGAACGCAGATGACAACCATGCACACGCTGGCGCCGCGTACCAGCAGCCCTCGGCGTCCGGTCAACGGACCCGTCCCGGGGCTTCGTTACGGCCGCGACGGGCTGGCCCGGTCCCGCCGCCCCGGCCCCTCGAGGCCGGCGGGCGCGCCCACGCGCTACTACGGCACCGGCCTCGCGGTGTCCGCCGCGCCGCACCGCAAGCGCCCCGTCACGGTGACGACCACGATCTGGCTGGCCCTGGCCGCCGGCGCGATCACGCTGTGGCTGGGCTTGGTCGGCAACGTCGGTCAGGTGCTCAACGGTGACTCCGGCAGCTCGGCCGCGCACGTCCCGGACCGCCTGGCCGTCGTGCGCGTGGAGGCGGGGGAGTCGCTGCAAGACGTGGCTCGCCGGGTGGCGCCGGACGCGCCCGCCCGCCAGGTCGCCGACCGCATCCGCGAACTCAACGACATGAACTCGCCGAACCTGGTCGCGGGCCAGACCTTGATCGCCCCGATCGGCTGACGACCGCCCCGCTAACTGCCGAGCGGCGCCCACCAACCCTTCACTGAGCCATTACCCGCGCAGGTGAGCGCGCGGGTACGCTCGAAGTGCTGCGGTATCAGGTTGACGGCACGGCGAAGGAGCGGTCATGCATTGCCCGTTCTGCCGTCATCCCGATTCCCGGGTGATCGACTCGAGGGAAACCGATGAGGGGCAGGCCATTCGGCGCCGCCGATCATGCCCCGAATGCGGGCGCCGTTTCACCACGGTGGAGACCGCGGTGCTGGCCGTGGTCAAACGCAGCGGAGTCACCGAGCCCTTCAGCAGGGAGAAGGTCATCAGCGGTGTCCGCCGGGCCTGCCAGGGCCGCCAGGTGGACGACGACGCGCTGAACCTGCTGGCCCAGCAGGTCGAGGACACGGTGCGGGCCGCGGGCTCGCCGGAGGTGGCCAGCCATGAGGTCGGCCTGGCCATCCTCGGGCCGCTGCGCGACCTCGACGAGGTGGCGTACCTGCGGTTCGCGTCGGTGTATCGGTCCTTCGAATCCGCAGACGATTTCGAACGCGAGATCCAGGCCCTGCGCGAACACCGCCAGGTCACGACACCGAGCTGACGGCCTTCGTCGCCGGGCTAGTCTCGATTTCATGCCCCCCGACTTGCATCCCGATCTCGCGGCCCTGGCACCGCTGCTGGGCACCTGGGCCGGCCAGGGCGCGGGCGAGTACCCGACCATCGAGCCCTTCGACTATCTCGAAGAGGTCGTGTTCTCCCACGTCGGCAAGCCGTTTCTGGCGTACGCGCAAAAGACGAAGGCGTCGGCCGACGGCAAGCCGTTGCACGCCGAGACCGGCTACCTGCGCGTGCCGCGGCCCGGTCACGTCGAACTGGTGCTGGCCCACCCGAGCGGCATCACCGAGATCGAGGTGGGCACGTACGCGGTTTCCGGCGACGTGATCGAGATCGAGCTGTCCACCACCGACGTCGGACGTACCCCGACCGCCAAAGAGGTGACCGCCCTTGGCCGTTCCTTCCGCATCGACGGCGACGAACTGTCGTATTCGGTGCGGATGGGAGCGGTCGGGCAGCCCTTGCAGCACCACCTCGCCGCGGTGCTGCGCCGGCAGCGCTGAGCGCGTGCTCGGCCGTCAGTCGATGTGCCGCACACCGTCATTGACGACGCGCCCGGCCACTCCCACCCAGCCCTCGGCGTTCCACGTCGTCTCGACGATCGATCCCCGGCCCTGGGTGATGTGCAGGTCGCGGCTGAGGTAGTCGGTGATCCGCATCGCCGCCGAGCCGGTCGCCTCGTCCTCCGGCACGCCGAGGTTCGGGAAGAACCCCCGGGTGCGCAGGGTGCCGCTCTCCCGGTCGGTCCAGGCCCACAGGTAGTGCGCCGTGTCGTCGGGAAAATCTCCCGGATCGGCGGCGAGAAGCGCGGCGGCCGAATCGAATTCGTGCAGGGCCACCTCGGGCGCCCAGTCTGAGCGGGCGCTGACGCCGGTGAGGTCTCCGGCATAGCTCACCTGCACGAGACCGGCCGGCACCTGCAGGGTGTGAATCGGCGTGCCGCTCTCCCGCAGCCACCACGACGCGCCGACGGTGGGGTGCCCGGCGAACGCGAGCTGGACCCGGGGGGTGTAGATGGTGGCATGCGCGGTCGTCGAACCCGCGCCCGGAAGATCGACGAAAACCGTTTCGCTGTAGCCCAATTGAGTCGCCAGCCGTTGCCGGTCGGCGGGCCCGACGTGGGCGGCGTTCACCACCCCGAGCGGATTGCCGAAATTGCCGTCCGCATCGGTGAACACCCGCAACACCGTGACGTCGATCCCCATGCAGCGACTGTACGACCCCGGAGGCGGCCGCATCGACCAAGGTGGTTCAGGTGGCGCTGCGTTCGTCGGAGCCCATCGCGTTGAGCACGGCGACGCGGGTCGGCGCGGGGCCGCTGACGGCCTTCTCGCCGCCGCCGCTGCGCAGTAGCCCCCGCAGGGCGGCCTGATCGTATTCGGCGGGAGCGGTGGAATCGATGAAGCGTTCGACGACGTCGATGAAGCGGGCCGGGTCGTCGTGGAAGGGGAAGTGGCCGGAGCCCTCGAAGATTTCGAGGCGGGAGCCCGGCATCGCGGCGTGCGCCATCCACGCGTGCCGGACGGGCACCACCACATCCTTGGTGCCCCACACGATCTGCACCGGGATGGCTTCGGTCAGGTAGCAGCGATCGAGCATGGTGACGATCTGCCCGCGCCAGTCCACCACCGCGCGCAGGGTGCGACTGAAGGCCGCCGAGGCCGTGGGCTCCGGCAGGTCGTCGAGGATCCGCAGGACATTTGGCAGGTCGCGGCCCAGGCCGGTCGATCCGATCGCCAGGCCGGCTATCCGTCCCGCCAGCTGCACGGCCGGCAGCACGAGCGGGAGCCGCAGCAGGGCGAGGGCCTCGCTGCCCATCGGCAGCGACGCGAGCCGGAGCGCGACGTTGACGTCCTTGGTGACGCCGCCGGCGGCGACCAGGATGAGCCGGTCCACCAAATGCGGGAACTGGTAGGCGAATTGCATGGCCACGCCGCCGCCCAGTGAATGTCCGACGACCGTGACCCGCTCGATGTCGAGCACGCTGAGCAGGTCACGCATCCCGTTCGCGTAGGCGGCGACGGAGTAGTCGGCGCGCGGTTTGTCGGATCGCCCGTGGCCGAGCAGGTCCGGGGCGATGACCGTGAACCGCTGAGCGAGCTTGGCCTGCACGGTGTTCCAGGTGGTGGAGTTGTCCCCGATGCCGTGAACCAACAGGATCGCCGGGCCGTCACCGGCGATCCGGTAGGCCCGCTTGTAGCCGTGGATGGTGCGGAACTCCAGCCGGGGCGCCGCGACCTCACGCACCGGGCGGAGAGTGCTCTTGCGCTTCCGCTCGGTCATCTCGCCAACCTTCGGGTCGGGCCCAGGGCCGTGTGGAAAGGTCAGGCCTGGTCGTCGTCGCCGCGCTTCTTCTCCGCCTCCTGGGCGAGGAATCGCTCGAACTCGGCTCCAAGCTCGTCGCCGCTAGGCAGGTCCTCGTCGCGCGTTAGTAACGACCTGTTCTCCTGAGCGTCGATGAAGGCATCGTACTGGCGCTCGAGCGCGGTCACCACTTGAGCAACCTCCGCGCTCGCCTCGACCTGCTCGTCGATCTTGGTCCGGATCACCGCCGCCGCTTCGGTCAACGCCGTCAGCGGTAGCTCGAGCGACGCGATCTTGGCCACTTGCTCGAGCAACGCCTCGGCGGCGGCCGGGTAGTCGGTCTGCGTCAGGTAGTGCGGGACGTGCACGGTGTAGCCGACGACCTCGTGGCCGTGCTGGGCCATCCGGTATTCGAGCAGGTTGGACGCGCTGCCGGGAACCTGGATCTCGGAGATCCACGGGGTGAACTCGGCGATCAACTCGGGGTTGTTCGAGTGCGCGGTCATCGTGATCGGCCGGGTGTGGGGAACCGCCATCGGGACGGTGCCCAGGCCGATGGTCTGGCGCACGTTCAGGCGCTCGGCCAGCAGGCGCACGGCGGTGATGAAGCGCTCCCACTTCAGATCGGGTTCCATCCCGGCGAGCAGCAGAAACGGGGTGCCGATGGTGTCACGCAACGCGTACAAGCTCAGTTCCGGCTCGTCGTAGTTCGTGAAGTGATCGGTCTTGAACGTCATCAGCGGCCGCCGCGACCGGTAATCCAGCAATTCGTCGATGGCGAAGGACGCGACCAGCTCGGTGTCCAGCGCCGCCTTCAGATGCGACGAGGCCAGCCGGATCGCGTGACCGGCGTCCGAGAAACCCTCCAGCGCGTGCACCAGCACCGGGCCCCGGCCGTCCGACGTCGACAACTGCGGCGCAGGCAGCTCTAGCTCGTACATTCCGGCCTGTCCGGGCTGGTAGTGCTGCTCCTGCGGGTCCTGACTAGCCATCGGGATCGCCTCCTCTCGAGGGTCCATCCAGGGTGCCCTACCAGTGTCCCCCGAATCGGGGGGCACCAAAATCAAACGGCGGTGTGAAGTTCGCGTTTAATCCTTCAGCGAACACGCCGGTCGGCGGTGCCCCCGAGTCGGGTGGCCCCCGACGCGTCGGAATCTGCTCGGTGCGCTGGTGTCAGGCATGATGATTCCGATG